>CAZHPU010000042.1:0-11108 GCA_964534435.1 uncultured Lachnospiraceae bacterium
TAATAATACGCACTCATGCTTTTTGAGATGTTTGCGCGAGTGACGAGATCGGCTCTTCCGACTTCTTCTCCGTTTCGGTAGAGAATTATCTGCCCGACCGCCGTTCCCGACTCCACGGGAGCGTCAAGCGAATCATACGCCAGCGTATATTCATACGAAAACTCTTTTTTTACATCCGAATCGTTCATTACATAGAAGTAAAAATCACGGTCGGGTGAGAGAATTACGCTGTCCTGCCCGTCACCCATATTAACCGATATTTCGCAGATGGGATCGCTTTTCGTCAGTACGCTGACATAGCCGAATGTACCCGCATACTTTCCGAGCAGCTTGTTTGTTATTTCATAAGGATAGGAAAATCCCTCTGCTTTTTTCGCATCCATAACAACCGTGATGTAGGTGTAGTTTCCTATTGTCGCCGATGATATCAGCATTTCGGGATCAAGAACGCTTCCCGCGATAATTCCGTCGGCTCTTTCGCTTATGTAACTTTTTCCGGTCGCGTTATAATAACCGCTGAAATAAAAATTTCTGTTGTAAATCTTCTTTTGACCGAGAGTTTCGCAGCTTATGACACCGGAGGCCGCAATATTCATAAGGGTGTCGTTTTTACAGAATTCGGCGGCGATAAGCGCACTGTCTCTTGCGGTCGTACTTCCTTTGTCACCGCGTCCGGTCGGATTTTTGAATTCGGTCGAAGATGTTCCGAGACTTTCGGCCTTTTCGTTCATAAGTTCAACGAATTTTTCATCGCTGCCCGCAATTTTCCTCGCGATTACGGTTGCCGCATCGTCAAATCCGCGGAAAAGGATAAGAACGGCAAGGTCTTTGTAACTTATGCTGTCGCCCTCGCTTATGCCGTAGCCGTTTGAAAATTTTTCGGTCATGCCCTCCTCGACGGTAAATGTTTCGTCCCAGTCCGAGATATAGTCGGCGGCAACAAGCAGCGTCATGATTTTCGCAACCGCATAGGGATGGAAGATTTCATCTCCGCCCTTGTTATAAAGAACCATATCCGACTGCGGACAGTAAAGATATATGATTGACGCGCCGTCGGTCACCGATTCCGCTGACTCAATGCCCGATGAAGTTCCGTCGGGAGAGGCGGTCGAGAAAACAGACATAATCGGAACGAGCAGACATAAAATCAGAAAAAAAGACAGCGTATCTGTCAGAACCGAAAAAAATCTTCTTTTTTGCCGCAAAAAAAACATCATATTGCTTTGCCCCCTAAGGCAGTCGGTAAAATTAGCGTAAAGCGTAAAAAGAAACCGCATCGGCCGAATCTTTCGCAATCTGTTTGTAAAGTGCCGACGGGCTGTCGAATTTTATCTCGGGACGGCAGAACTTATCGGGAATGACCGAAATACGGTCTCCCGCAGTCGGCATCATGTCGAAGCCGCCCAAAAGGTGTATTTCACATAGCGGTCTGCTTTCTCCGAAAGAGCTGTCAAATGTCGGACGCACTCCTATGTTGCAAATCGACGGAACCGACTTTCCGTCAAACCGACAGCGAGAAAAATAAACTCCGTAACGCGGATGAGCGCGGTGAATGTCAATCGGAATATTCAGGGTAGGGCAGTCCATTTTTCTGCCGACCTCTCTTCCGTGTTCGACAATTCCCGAAATCTCGAATTCTCTGCCGAGCATCTTTTTCACAAGCTCGAAATCTCCGTCCGAAATCGCCCTGCGTATTTCGGTCGATGATACCGTAACATCTCCGCAGGTTATCTGCGGTATTACCGACAGAGTTATGCCGTATTTATCTGTCAGAATTTCATTCAGCAGTGCGGCGTCTCCTTTTGCATCTTTTCCGAACCTGAAATTAAAGCCGCAGACAACGCCCACGGCATTAACCCTCGATATAAGTATTTTTTCGGTGAATTCTTCGGGCGACATATCTTTGATTTTGCCGAAATCGCAAAAATAGCAGATGTCCATGCCGTTGTCGCAAAGAAGTTTCGTCTTTTCATCGAAATCGGTGATATATCCGACATTCGTTTTAAGATGCCTGAATGTAAAGGCTGCGGGAATTACTTTTTCTCCTCTTTCGAGAGTAAGCTTCTTTGCGGTTTCAACCGCTTTTTCCAGCAGCTCACGGTGTGCCGTATGAACACCGTCGAAATTTCCGATCGCCACAACACACGGCGGGGTTTTGTCATAGACCGGTTCGCTTATATCAACCGTCATGCATTATCATCCTTTTTCGAGAAAATCGGTCAGCAGAACAGTCAGAAGATCATCTCGTTCGATTTTGCAGATAAGACTGCGTGCCGACTGATAATTTGTAATATATGTCGGATCTCCGGAGAGAATATAACCGACAATCTGATTTACCGGATTATATCCTTTCGCACGAAGTGCGGCATAAACCTCGGATAAGATAGCACGGACATGCGCATCCTTGTCATCCATTGACGGAATAACAATTGTTCTCTGTTCTCCGTTTCGATCGTTTGCCATTATAGTTCCTCCTTTTGGTATGTCTGACAATTTGAGCGGTGCGGCGCATCGCTCTTTCGTTTATTATAATATATTTTTCGGGAATTTGCAATAGTGAATTTGAAGGAATGCGGTGCATATTATCTGTAATACAGATAATATGCGATTACGGTGCGCTGTCTGCCGTCATGCTCGCCGTCGGGACCCGAGAGAATTACGCCGTCATGACTCATAAGTTCGGATGCCGTAAGGTCTGCGACAGAGCATCGGAAAAGAACATCCATTGACGCATATACGATTATCTCACCGTCACGCAGGCAAACAGAGCCTTCTTTTCCGATTACGGTGTCCTCGTTGTTTATCCGCTCGGTTACATATTTGATATGCTTCCCCGATATTTTTTCGGCCATTTCGACTCGGAAGGCGAGGCTTCCTTCTTTGGGTTTTCGATTAAAAAAAGAGAAAATGCTCATAATAATTTTTTCCGATTTGCTTTTATATTCACTCTAATATGACTATACCATAATATCAAATAAATATCAATATTAAAGACGAGAATTTTTCGAACTTTCCGACAAGTTAGTTTTTAATTATGAGATTATGGATATCCGATTTTTGCGCAAATCAACAAAGCTCAAAAAAGCGAATTGTTTGTATTGACAAAATATAACAACCATGTTATAGTTGTTTTGTAGAATGTTAACATCGCAGGCAAGCCAATATGATGCAGATACATAAACTCGAAATAATACAGGGGCGATGAAGTGACCGAAAAAGAAAAAAGACTTTATTTGATACAAAATAATATGTTTGGAAAGTTATCGTATGCCGCTCTGCCGAATATTCAATTGTTCCTTATGTGTTTTATATCTTGTACTATACGGGCTGCTTATTTGATGACGATATGCTGAGGCGGTACATAGATGCTTTCAGAACGGCGGAAGGAGAAGAACTTCTTGACTGCTACGGTTTATGTGAAAAAGAACGGCATAGATGGAATTGCGACTTCAAAGCGAGGCTTGAATCGGATAATCTGTATGAACTGATAAAGGATGATCTGACCGACCGGGATAAGAAAAAAATCGCCGTAAATAAGCGGGTGTTTATGAGTGCGGCCGAATTCGGGCTTGAGCCTTCCGCGTTTTAGCGCGAATTTGTTCGTCACTCCGAAAACGGCAAAAACTTAAATGAAGGGAACGATAATAATGAAGAAATCGATGATGATTGTGTTTGCCGCTTTTTGTCTTGTTCTTCCCGTAACTGCTTTCGGATTCTTTTCGTATGCGGACTGTGAGTATACGTACACGCCGACCGCACATTATACGCAAAATCCCGAAACAAATTCAAACGATGAAAAGCCGTCGGCAGAGACTTCAACGGCAGAACAGGCCGAATCATCCGACAATGATGATATGCCCGAAATCGGTACGGGGACAATGCTTCTGATTGCTCTTTGTACTTTCTCCGTCGGGTCTCTTATCGTCCTCGGTATTGTCGGGAAACTGAGAAAGAAGAATTTAATTTGACCGATACCGAAAAATAAAAAAGCAGTCGCACGGTAGCCGTGTGACTGCTTTTTGATAATCCGAAAATGATTAAGGACGCTGACCCATACCGCCTTCAAGCGTAATGGTCTCGCCGCTCATGTACTTGAAATCGGGAGATGCGAGCTGTACGCATACACGTCCGATTTCGGTCTCGACATTTCCGTAATGTCCCATAGGAGGCATCTTGACATTTGCCTTGAATGCATCGGGATATGCCTGCTCGAATTTCTCAAGCTGTGCAGTCCATGCAAGCGGGCATACGATGTTGACATTGATGCCGTCTCTGCCCCATTCGGTTGCCGCAACTCTCGAAAGTCCGCGGATGCCTTCTTTTGCGGCAGCGTATGCGCACTGGCCGAAGTTTCCGAAAAGACCTGCGCCGGATGCGAAGTTGATAACCGAGCCCTTTGTTTCCTTAAGATAAGGATAGCAAGCCTTCATGTAGTAGAAAGCTGCGTAAAGGCCGGAGTAAAGAGCAAGATCAAACTGCTCTGTGGTGTGATTTGCGAGTGTAACACCCGATGCGGATGCCTGAGCATTGTTGATAAGCACATCGATGCGGCCGAATGTGTCTATTGCCTGCTTTACAACATTTGCAACGGTAGCCTCGTTGTCGGTACCCGAGCAAACATCTGCCTGAACGGGCAGAACTTTGATGCCGTAAAGTCTTTCGAGTTCCTCTTTTGCTTCATCGAGCTTTTTTACATTACGTCCGGTGATAACAAGATTTGCTCCTTCTTTTGCGTATGCGGTTGCGATGCCGTAGCCGATTGATCCGCAGCTGCCGTCGCTGAGTACCGCTCTGCCGCCGCCTGTGATAATGGCGACTTTACCTTCTAAAAATCCCATGTCAAATCCTCCTCTATACCATATCGGTATATAATGTATCTATTACAATCTATATTATAAACTTTTTTATAACGAAAGTCAATATATAACCGAATAATTTCGCATTTTGTAACAAATTCAGCAAGGTATTTTAACAATCTGATGGGCTGTATCAAAAACCGTCGGGGCATATGCATACCCCGACGGTTTTTTTGATTTATCTCTCTTCTCTGAAATAGGACATACCGAGAGATGCGGGCGGCTGATTTTCTTTTTTCTTGGCCGCGCTTGTTATAATAAGTACGATTATTGTCACGACATAGGGGAGCATTTCGAGAATGGGGGTCGCCGCCATGCTGACATGGAGAAACTTTATGCTCGGTATATATGAGCCGGCAACATAAAGCATTCCGAAAAGCGATGATCCGAATATACTTACGGCAGGTTTCCAAACCGTGAAAATCACAAGTGCGATTGAAAGCCATCCGAGCGCCGAAATGCCGAGATAAGCCTCCTGCGAGCCCGCATAATCCATGATGTAGAAGAGTCCGCCGAGCCCCGCGATGCCGCTGCCTATAAGTGTCGCCGTATATTTGTAGGCGGTTACGTTGATTCCCATGGCGTCCGCCGTGGCGGGATTTTCGCCGACCGCTCTGAGAAAGAGTCCCACTCTTGTTCTGTTAAGAACGAAAGATGTCAGAAGAGCAATCGCAATCGCCAGAAAGACCATAACGCCGCAGTATTTGAATGTTGCACTGTCCGCAAAAGGGAAGCGGAAATATTTAAGCGCATACAGGTATCTCGTATCCGTTTCGGCTGCCATTACGGTGATTTTCGACATGATAAACTTCATTGTTCCGACGCCGAATGTCGTAAGAGCAAGACCGGTTACATTCTGATTCGCGTGAAGCGACACCGTGAGAAAGCTGTATATGAATCCCATGAATGCCGCAGAGAGAAAGGATGCGAGAATGGCTACCGTAACTACCACGGCTCCCGGAATCGCGGCATTGCTTGACATCAGCTGAAGCGAAAGACATCCGCCTGCCGCGCCGACGCACATTATGCCCGGGAGACCGAGATTAAGCTGGCCCGCTTTTTCGGTTATGATTTCGCCTGTGGAGCCGTACAGAAATGTCATTCCGAGAGGAATTGCGCTGAGAAGATAATTTATCAGTTTATCCATTATCATTTACCTCCCTTTTTGCTCGAACGGAAGTTGATCTTGTATTCGATGAAAAATTCGCATCCGATTATGAAGAAGAGGATAATACCGACTATCATATCGGGAAATGCGGGGCTGACGTCGAAATTCTGCGAAACCTGAGCCGCGCCCTGACTTAAAAACACGATAAACAGCGAGGTCAGCATCATGAGAATCGGATTGAATTTCGCAAGCCATGATACCATGATTGCGGTAAATCCCTCTCCGCCGATTGTTTCGGTTGTGACCGAATGGTCAAGACCGCTTACAATCAGGAATCCCGCAAGACCGCAGAGCGCGCCCGATAGAATCATGGTACGGATAATGACTTTTTTTACTTCGATTCCTATGTAGCAGGCCGTCTTGTAGCTTTCGCCGACAACCGATATTTCATATCCGTGCTTGCTGTATGAGAGATAAACATACATCATAAAGGCGAGCAGAACGGATACGAGAATTATAAGCAGATATTCGTTTCCGATTGTCGGAAGATGACCGTTCGGAAGAATACCGAGAGAGCTCGATCCGTTCGGTGTCCAGATAATCAGACAGTAGGAAACTATGCAGGTGGCAACATAGTTCATCATAAGGGTGAAAAGAGTTTCGTTTGTGCCCCAGATTGCCTTGAATATCGCGGGGATTGTGCCCCAAATGCTTCCGACGATGACTGCCGCCGCAAACATAATCACAATGAGCAGAGCGTCGGGAACTTTGCCGCCGAGATAGAACATGCAGGCGGCGGTCGCAAGAGCGCCCATAAGCGCCTGTCCCTCTGCACCCGTGTTCCAGAATTTCATCTTGAATGCGGGAGTTACGGCAAGCGAAATGCAGAGAAGAACGGCACCGTCTTTCAGAAATTTCCATATTTTGCGTTCGGAGCCGAGCGAACCCTTAAAAAGAGCCGAATAGAAATCAAGCGGAGACGCCCCGATAACTATATAAGAGAGCAGCCCGCAAATGATAAACGCAGCGAATATGGCGGCAAGGCGTATGAGCCATGCCTTCTGCCACGGAAGATAGGCGCGTTTTGATATGTGAAAAAGAGGCTCACGTACTTTGTTTTCATTTGTTTCCATTTTCTTCCGCCTCCTTCTCGGTTGTGTCGGTCTTTGTCATAAGAAAACCGATTTCTTCTTTTTTTGCTTTTCTGCCGTCGACAATGTCCATTATTCTGCCCGAATTGAGAACGAGAATTCTGTCGCAGAGTTCGGAGAGAACGTCGAGATCCTCGCCGACAAAAATAATTGTAACACCGTTTTCCTTCTGCTTGTTCAGAAGATTGTATATCATATAGGATGAATTGATGTCAAGTCCGCGAACGGGATAAGCAACCATGAGAACCTTCGGAGCAACCGCGATTTCACGTCCGACAAGAACCTTCTGGACATTTCCGCCCGAAAGTCTGCGTACAGGAGTGTGTGCGGAAGGAGTAACAACTTCAAGCTCATCGATGATCTCGTTTGCCAGCGTGTCGGGCTTGCTTCTGTCGACAAAAATCGATTTGCCTTTTCGGTAGCTTCTGAGCATCATGTTGTCGACGATGTCCATATTGCCTACAAGACCCATGCCGAGACGGTCTTCGGGAACGAACGACAGACGTATTCCGAGCTCCTTGATTTGCAGCGGAGTTTTGTTTCTGAGATCGATTATCTCGTCCTCGTTGAAGAGTATCTTGCCGTCATTGACGAGTTCGCGGATTTTTTTGTTGCTCATTCCGGCAAAGCTTACAGGACTTCCGTCCTCATAGTGGAATGCTCCCTCGGCGGCAAGCTCTTTCACCCTATGCATATCCTTATGGAAAAATGTTACGGGTTTGTTCTTCTTCGGATTGTGAAATATGATGTCGCCGCCGTCAAGATGCTGGAGTCCCGCAATCGCTTCAAGCAGCTCACGCTGACCGCTTCCCGCAATGCCGGCAATTCCGAGAATTTCCCCCGAATAGGCTTTGAACGAAATGTTTTTGAGCATCTCTATTCCGTCCGAATCTCTGTTGCAGAGTCCCCGAATGTCAAGTCTCAGCTCGGGATTTTTCGGCTCGGTGCGCTCTATATTGAGTGAAACCTTTTTGCCTACCATCATTTCGGTAAGTTCGGATTCGTTCGTTTCGGCGGTGTTGACGGTCGCAATGTGCTCGCCTTTTCTGAGCACCGCGACTCTGTCGGAAATCGCAAGCACCTCGTGGAGCTTGTGGGTTATTATGATAATCGATTTGCCGTCTTCACGCATCTTTTTCAGAACTTCGAAAAGCCTGTCTGTTTCCTGCGGAGTGAGAACGGCTGTCGGCTCGTCGAGAATGAGAATATCCGCGCCGCGGTAGAGCACCTTGATTATTTCGACCGTCTGCTTTTCGGATACCGACATTTCGTGAATCTTCTTCTTCGGGTCGATGTTGAAACCGTATCTTTCGGCAATCTTGCCTACGTTTTCGTTTACTTCTTTTATGTTGTATCTTTTGCCGTCATCGACACCGAGCACGATATTTTCGCTCGCGGTAAATACATCAACAAGCTTGAAATGCTGATGTATCATGCCGATCTTGTGCCTGAATGCGTCTTTCGGCGATTTTATGACCGTTTCTTCGCCGTTAATGTAAATTTTGCCGCCGTCGGGATAATATATGCCCGAAATCATGTTCATGAGAGTGGTCTTGCCGCTTCCGTTTTCTCCGAGAATGGCAAGTATTTCGCCCCGGTAAACCGTGAGGTCGACATTTTTGTTGGCTGTTATACTCCCGAAGGTCTTCGTTATGTTTCTCATCTCAAGAACGGCGCTTTTTTTCGGGGCGGAACTTTCGGAAATTTTATTAAAAATCGGATCGCTCACAATAACCTCCTCGGTATGCGTAATATATGGTAAAATAAACAGTATTTTTTCAAAACCCGTGTGATGAATAACGTCGAAATATAGGCAAAAGTGGACGGAGAAAAATCTCCGCCCATTTTATGCTTTTTTATAAAAATCAGTATTTTTCGTTCAGGAAGTTGATGCCGTCGATTCTGAGGTCGAAGTAAGGAGCGGAACGGTATTCGGATTCGTGGAAGTAGCCGTCTTTGATTACTTCGGTATCACCTACGTAGTCGCCCATATCGTCAACGTCTGCGGTATATGTGCTGACAGTCTCGCCTTTTACGGTGAATGTTGCGGTGTCGAATACATGAAGTGTGCCATTTTCAAGAGCTGTCTTGACTTCTTCGAGCTTTTCGGCTGTGCCGTCTGCTGTTGCCTTTGCGCCGAGGTCGGAAAGTTTAACCGAACCTGTTGCGAGTGTGCCGCACCAGTCGGTGTCGATTGCGGTGCCTTTCATTGTGCATTCGCAGATGTACTTGATGTAAGGAGCCCAGTCGATCTTGGAAGAAACGATGAATGTATTGGGGCAGGAAGATTCGGTAGAACCGTTGTATGATACGTTCGGAACGCCCTTTTCTTCGCATGCGGAAGGAGCGCCCATCGAGTCTGCGTGCTGGCTGATAAGAACGCAGCCGCCGTTGATGAGAGAGAGTGCGGTGTTCTTTTCGGATGCTTCGTCATACCATGAACCTGTGAACTGAACGTCCATTGTTACCGAAGGGCATACATATTTTGCTCCGAGATAGAAAGAGGTAAGACCGGAAATAACTTCGGCATATGTGAATGCACCGACATAACCCATCTTTGCGTTCTCGGCCGAAATCGTGCCGTTTGCGATCATTTCGTTGAGCTTGAGACCTGCGGCTACGCCTGCGAGGAATCTGCCTTCATAAATGGAAGCGAATGCGTTGTGATAGTTGCTGAGACCTTCTGTGTGAGCTTTTGTGCCGGTTGCGTGGCAGAACTGAACTTCGGGGAACTTTTCCGCTGCTTTGATCATATAGGATTCATGTCCGAATGAGTCTGCGAAGATTACCTTGCATCCCTCATCTACGAGATCGGCTGCCGCCTCGTAGCACTCGTTGCTTTCGGGAATGCCTCTCTTGAAAATAACCTGTGAGTCTTTGAGACCGAGCTGCTTCTGCGCGTCTTTTACCGCATTGATGAAGTTGAGGTCGTAGGTCGAATCCTCGTCATGAAGAAGGATAACGCCGAGCTTGAAGTCATCTTTGCTGCTGTCGCCGCAGGATGTGCCGAGTACGACTGTCGAAACAAGCAGTACTGCGCAGAGAATGATAGACAAAACTTTCTTGAACATGATTTTTCTCCTTAATATATATAAATTTTTTTGGGGAACAAATTTGGAGGTTACGAAAAAATGATTTATCCGTCGGGTGTCATTTCTTCGATGCAGGCAAGCGACTCGACTCTTATTCCTTTTGCGCGAAGATCGTCTCCGCCTTTCTGAAAGCGCTTTTCGATTCCGACTGCGCATCCGCAGAGAGTGGCTCCCGCCTGATTTACCATTGAGATGAGTCCGCGAAGTGCCTCGCCTCTTGCGAGAAAATCGTCGACAACGAGGATTCTGTCATCGGGTGAAATCATCGATGCGGGAATAACGGCGGTGTAGCTGTTTCCGTGAGTCATCGAAAGAATCTCGGCAGTCAACATATCGCCGACCTGTGTTGCCGATTGATGCTTTTTCGCAAAAACAACGGGGACGTCAAGGCAGACAGCCGCCGCTGTTGCCATGGCAATCCCCGATGCTTCTATTGTTACTATTTTCGTAATGTTATCGTTTGCGTAAAGGCGCGCAATCTCACGACCCACGTTCATAATAAGACGTGTGTCAAGCTGCTGATTGAAAAATGTGTTGACTTTGAGAATGTTTCCGGAAAGCACGATGCCGTCTTTAAGAATTCTGTCCTGCAGCTCTTTCATTGCCGTAATCCATCCTTTCAAATCGGTTTCGAATTTCACAAAAACAAAAAACAGACTCTCGCAAGTCTGTTTCCGTAATAGATATTGAAAAAATGGAAAAACAAAAGCCGCCCCCGATAAAAGAGAGGGGGTTACAACCAATAGTCGCGGCCTAAGGGGGCGCGGTAGAAACATTCGACCCATTTTTTCTCGAACCTATATTGGAAACGTGCTGTGAAATTTTCGATGCTTTATTGTATCATACATTTATCGAAATTGCAAACCCCTAAATAGCCGAATATTTACCAAAATAGGTAATT
>CAZHPU010000043.1:0-10989 GCA_964534435.1 uncultured Lachnospiraceae bacterium
ATTGCGCGTTCGATGTAATAGCTTCTTCCCGCCCTTATTTTCTTCGAACGCTTCGTTATGATTATAACTGCCGCGGCGGCGACCGCTGCGACCGAGAGGATGATGATAATTGCCGTTATATCGGCGGCATCGAGCAGAGGCTCATCGTTCCCGTCACCCGTATCGTCGGTCGTTACGGGAGCATCTGTTTCCTCGGTCTGCACCGCGGTGGTTCCGCTTTCCTTCGTGGTTGTCGGCGTGACTTTTTCGGAAATTTCGGAGCTCGCCGAGCTGTCGATATAATAGAGCGCCGAATAATATCCGGGTGTGACCTCGATGGTGCGCCAGCCGAGCCCGTCCATCCATACCTCAACCCATGCGTGCGCATCTTCATCGGTTACGGTTGACTTGTATACCGCTTTGTCGACATAGCCGAAATCGCTTGCCACATATCCCTGAACATAACGTGCGGGTATGCCGAGATTTCGCAGAATCAGAGTTGCCGCCGTGGCAAACTGAACGCAGTAGCCGTTTTTCGTTTCGAGCAGAAATGAATCGACATCCGACGCATAGGTCCCGGACGGCGTGTCGGGATCTTGCGTGTAGTCGTAATTTGCGATGAGATAGTTCACAACCGTCATGATTTTGTCGTAATCTGTTTCCGCGGCTTCAAAATCCGAACGAATCTCTTCGGTTATCTCGGATACGCCCGCGCTCGCGGTCACATTTGTGTAAAAACTCTTGACATAGCTGCCGTAATCCTCGTATGACGAAATGTGATCGGTTATCCATTTGCGTCTGTTTGACGATTCGAGATATGAGTCAAGCCCCGCGGTGCCGTATTTCGAAAGTCCCGCATCTGCGAGTATTTCCTTGAATCTTTCACGGAGGGCATCATCATCGGTCGATGAGCCGACCGACGAAATCGATTTTATGAAGCTGTAAAGCAGATTCGTGTACTCAGCCTGCGCCGCCGCTGTCTTTGCATAGTTCTTATCGGTGTAGCAGGGAAGAATTGCGGGAGCCGAAAACTCCTTTTTCAGATTGAGCCAGCCCGATTTGTATATGCCGTCCGAATAGAGCGAAACCGCTTCGGAATAGCGTGATGTCCGCGAGCCGTATTCGTATATTCCGAGCCCCGACGCATAGAGCGACGGCAAGGTGTAGAGCAGTCCGCTGCTCTTAATCGAGCTGACATCCACGTATGACGCGTAATATCCGTATGACGGATCGCCGTAGAAACTGTCGTCGGGGAATGAGTCCGGTCCGAGCCATTTGTCGAAATTCCGATAAAGCATGTATGTGACCGAGTCGCCCGTAATGTTTCCGTATTTTGCGCGAAGCTGCGACTGCATCTCTTTGTAGTCGTCGTCCGAAAGCACATTCCATGAGTCGTTTTCGGAATCGAAGCTTCCGCCGACCCAGCTTCGCAGATAGACATTCTGATTTCGCAGATAGGTTTTTACCTCAAAAAGCTCCGCACCCGTAAATTCGACTTTTTCGAGCTTTACCGAGCGGCTTTCTACCAGCGAGTTCATCACGTTAAGCCTCGGATCGCCGCCGGTCAGAATCGTCATGACTATCGTGCGTGCCGACTGAATCGGTGAGCTGATTAAGCCGATTTCTCTCCACGGATTTTTTATTGACGAAGCGGGCGCGGCGAGCACCGCAAGTACGAGAAGCCCCGACAAGGCAGACGAAAATCCCGAATAGGCGCGAGATTTTTTGGAGTCGGTCTTGTTTTCATGCGCCGCATAGAGCCTGTCGTATGCCGACAGCACAACAGTCGAGCAGAGACCCGCAAGAATACAGATGATTCCGACATTCGTGCCGGTCAGATTGTAAGTGAAGCAGAGTGCACAGACCGCACCACCGAAAACGAGCATCGGAAGGAGCTTCGTGCGTTTTGCCGAGAAAATCGAGAAGATCAGCGAAAGCAGAAGGGCAATCGCCTCCATTCCTCCGTTAACCGCCAGATTTTCCGACTCCGCATGTATCCCTCCGAGCGTCGGCAGCGATATTTCGGAAAAGGCGGCGTATCCGTAGTCGGAGAGCGTTTTCATTACGCTGTTGAAAGCGGCCTCGAATCCCGATACCAAAAATGTGAGCGGAGAGCCTATGAAAATCAGTATCGCGACATTGTAGGCGATAATGATTCCGATTCCCGCAAATATCGGCTTTCCGCCGATAAATATAAGCGAAAATGCGCTGACCGCCCCGACGCAGAAGAGCAGAAGCAGCCACAGATTTACCCCCGTCAGCTCAAATGAGTCGGCAAGCAGAGCGCAGATGCCGAATACCGACAGCGCAATCGAGAAAAATCTGAGAAAGTAGCCGATCGGAACAGAAAACGGAAATCCGTTCATCTTTTCGGTGCTGTACACAACGGCATCGTCATTGCGCAGGCGCGCGCGTTTTTCGGCTTTTTCGGCTTTATGTTCGGCCTTTTTCGCCTTTAATTCGGCTTTTCGAGCCTCTTTTTCGCTTTTTGAAGCCGATTCTGCCCGATCGATTTCTTCTTTCGGGGCGGTGTCACTTTGAACTTTTTCTCCGCCACTTTCCTGCGGCTCTCCCGCGGGACTGTCGTCATTTATGAATGCCGTGAGATCGGAGAGATTCTTTTTTGATTTTTTCGGGGAATTTTTCATACTGTCGCCCCCTTGCCGTCATAGACGCCCGTGCCGTCGCTTATTCTTCCGTCGCGCGCATCCGAGATTTTTACACCGTGACGGCCGATTTCGGTAAGATTTGCTTCAAGCGTCTCGAAATATGCCTTTTTCTCGCCCTCGACGATTTTTTCGGTCGGGATGTAGGTGTAGAGCTCGGCGGTTGTTCCGCCCGATATATGAAGATCTGACAGGGATGCCGCAAATCCGCTGTCTATGCAGCCGCTGACAAAGCAGAGCGCCGCATGGTCTATCCCCTCAATCGCGAGCGATGCCGCAAATCCCGGGGTTTTGTCGGTTCTGAAAACGGGAGCGGTTGAGAAAAGACGGTAGATTTCATCAAACGCCGCCTGCGAGTCGAAATGAGCCGCGTATAATTCTTCCGATCCGCGGTTGTCAAACCAAACAAGAGTAACCGAGCCGCCCGACCTCGAAAGAGCAGATGTCGCAAGCGCGATGGCGGTTTCGATGACACCGTCGGCTGTGAATTCGCAGATGTCGTCGGCGTATTTTTCGCGGTCTTCGGGATAGCGCGCCGCATTGTCGCAGATGATGATTGTCTGCTTTTCGCTGTTGCGCGCATACTGGCGTATTTGCAGCTCTTCTGTTTTCGATGACAGCTTCCAGTGGACCGAGCGCAGACTGTCGCCCAGAATATAGCTGCGTATGTCGTTCATTTCGGTGTTGTCGCTGCCCGACATTCTGCTGACCGCCTCGGTGACCTCGCTCTCGATTTCGTCGCCCTCTCTTTTCATTAGGGTAAGGCGGCGCGGATAAACATATATCTCGCGTGAGAGATTGACATCCATTCGGTAGCAGAACAGTCTCATCGGATCGCTCACATAGACATCGGATACTCCGATGTCGTACGCTCCGCGGTATGCAAACGATATTTTCTTCTTTATTTCGTAACTGCCGAAGGGTATGAGCGACAGCCTTGTCAAAGAGGATGTGCAGCGTACCGCGTCATCGGTCGGCACCGATATCATCGCATCGGTGAACGGATAGGGAATCGGAGAGCTGTTGCTCACCGACAGCGAAAAATCGACGGGCGTGTTTTTTTCTGCTTCGGTATAATCCGAGTTAAGATAAATTTTTATCGAAAAAACCGCCGACAGCAGATAGAGCAGAGCGAGAATCGGCAGAAATATCATGAATACCAGTATAACCGCCGAAACCGACGATCGCAGAATCTGGGTAAACAGAATCGAAAAGAGAAGCAGAAAGAGATAAATCGTGAAATTCTTCGTCGGTCTGAATTTTCGCCCTCTGCCGTCGTGACCGGCAAAATATTCGCTTGTTTTGCGGTAAATGCCGACCGCAAAATCACGGACGGAGGCAAACCGCGCTTTAATTGCAGATATTATTTTTTTCATATGTTCGGTAAATAATAGTTTTGATTTATTTGCGTGTCAGCCTGCGGTCAGGCGTTTTCGCTCTTTTGGCGATTGTCGTCTCTTGCCCCGCGGAACGGAGCCGCAGTATGGAAGAGTATTTCCGAAATGAGTGATTCGGCAGACTTTTTCGCGAGCTTCGCTTCCTGCGTCAGTATAAGACGGTGCGCGATAACCGGGCGGAATACCGCCTTTACGTCTTCGGGAGTCACATAGTTCCGACCGTGTACGAATGCCCATGCCTGAGATATGCGCATAAGCGCGAGTGATGCACGCGGAGATGCGCCGAGCGAAATCATCGGGTGTTTTCTCGTCTCGTTTATAAGGGTGACGATATATTTGCAGACCTCGCCGTCAACCGTACCCGACAGCAGCTCGGCACGCATCGCGGCGACAGTTTCGCCGTCGGCAACCGATTTTATGCTGTCGAGAGGATTTACGCCTCGGCGGTCCATAAGAATGTTCAGCTCCTGCTCCTCATTCGGATAGCCCATTGACAGCTTCATCGCGAATCGGTCAAGCTGCGCCTCGGGAAGCGGATATGTGCCGACAAATCCCTGCGGATTCTGGGTTGCGATTACCATAAACGGATCGGGCAGGGCGTATGTTACGCCGTCGACCGTAACGCGCGATTCTTCCATTGCTTCAAGCAGCGCGGACTGCGTCTTCGGGGAGGCACGGTTGATTTCATCGCCGAGCAGAATGTTGCACATGCAGAGCCCTTCGCGGAACTCGAATTTCTCGGTGGAACGGTTGTAAATGTTGAATCCGGTAATGTCGGATGCCATAACATCCGGGGTAAACTGCGCGCGTTTGAAACTCAGCCCCGCGGCTTTTGCGATTGCCGATGCAAGTGTGGTTTTGCCGACACCCGGTACATCTTCGATAAGAACGTGAGAGCCCGAAAGAAGAGCGCATATAAGCAGAGTTATCTCGCTTCGCTTGCCTATCACCGCTTTTTCGACTTCGTCAATAATTGCCGACGCACGCTCGGCACCCGTTTTTGCTTCACTCATTTGTCTGCCTCCGAATATAAATATAAAAAATTATCGATTTAATATAAGCTTTTGAGTTTTATAATGAATATTTTAGCATAATACACAAATAAAATCAATTATACGAACTTTAATCTGTATGAATTCAGGCAGAATTTTTTATATACAAAATGTAAATTTTGCAACCGCAAAAAACAGTTGATTTTTTTCATTATATATGGTATAATGCGAAAAACGGCCGATAACCGAAAGACGCCGTTAATAACTATATTTTAATCAGGAGATAAGAATATGACAAAATCCGAACTCGCAAGAATCGTTGCTGCAAAAACAGATCTCACGGTAAAAGATTCCGAGAAGGCGGTCGGCGCACTTTTCGAGGCAATTACCGAAACACTTAAAATCGGCGAAAAGGTCAGCGTTATCGGCTTCGGCACATTTGAAGTACGCGAGCGCGCAGAGCGTACCGCGGTAAATCCCAGAACAGGCGAGAAAATCAAGGTTGAGGCTGCTAAAGTTCCCGCTTTCAAGGCAGGCAAGGCACTCAAAGACGCCGTATCCGAATAATTATACGGCGAAATTTCGATTCCGAAGCGGCATAACGGGCAAACTCCGTTGTGCCGCTTTTTGTCTCAACCGATAATCTGTGCAGAATCAGGACAACATTTTATATAGATCGCCGAAAATATTGACAAAATTTGCACTAAAGTATATCATTTAGTCAGCGCAATTACGAAAATAATGCGAGGAAGGGAACAATTAAAAATGAGAAAAAAGATTATCGGAGCATTGTCTGTGATGTTTGCCGCATCGGTATGCCTTGCGGCATTTACCGCCTGCGGAAAATCGGAAAACGGCACCACAACCGCGGAAACAACAGAAGCCGTACCCGCAGACAGCATTGATCTTACCGGATTTACCGTCGTTTACCCCGGATTCGGCGGCTCGGAAATCGCAAATGTATCGAATAAACTCGCAAAGGCAATCGGAGCGGAAGCCAAAGCCGACAACGGCGCCGAGGGTAAATATGCCGACGACGGCGGCAAGGAAATTCTCGTCGGCAACACAGACCGCGCCGAATCGACCGCCGCAAAAGCCGAACTTGAAGGCATGACGGAACTTGCCGAAAAAAAGCACTGTTACAGCATTACGGTAAGCGAAAAGCGCGTCACGGTGGTCGGAAACACGAATGATGCGGTTGTTGAGGCGGTGAAAAATATGTTAGAAGATTTGGCGGGCGGAAAAATACTGAATATGGCGGTCGGAACCGTAAGGACCGGCTCGTTTGACGGCGACATCGTAAAGGCATCGAAAATCGAACTTGTTCCCGAGGTTATCTCGACTGTCTCGAAAGCGTCGGATAATACGTGGGGTACGGGAATCGGTACCCCGTCTACAATAGTACTCGAACATAACGGTGATAATAACGGAACACTGCTCACCGCCTATTCGGTAGGCGACAGCGGACTTACCGGTCGCGCGACAAGCATCAGAATTGCGAAAAGCACCGACGGCGGAAGCAGCTGGGAACTCTGCGGCAAGGCGTATGAAACAGTCGATAAGTCAATCGAGGCCTGCTGGAATCCGCATCTGTTCGAACTGTCGACAAATCTCGGCGATCTTGCCGAAGGCACGATTATTCTTGCGGGAATCTCGATAGATCCCGAACAGAAGGTGAAAACCGCGGTAAATATCTGGATAAGCACCGATGTCGGAAGTCATTGGACACAGTATTCGGTAGTTGATACCGCAGGCGGCTCGCCGAACGGAATGTATGAGCCCTATCTGATCTATGAAAACGGCAAACTTTACTGCTTCTATTCGGATGAATCGGAGAGCGACGCTCACTCGCAGAAGCTCGTTTACAAAACATCGACCGACGGACTGAACTGGTCGGAAAAATATGATATGGTAAAACTCGCGGATAATACCGAACGTCCCGGCATGGCGGTTATCGCGAAAATGGGCAACGGCAAATATTTCGGCGTATATGAGGTGTGCAGCACGCTTCCCGATAAGGGCGCGGGACTTTATTTCAAGATTGCCGACTCTATCGATGACTGGGATCCCGAAGATAAAGGAACAAGACTTACCGCAAAGAGCGGTGAGACCTGCGGCTCGGCACCCTGGTGCGCGTGGTCGCCTGTCGGCGGCGAATGCGGAACGCTTATCGTTTCGGCAAAATACGGCGCATCGAACAACGAATTTTTCGTCAGCTTCGACTACGGCGAAACATTTGAGCTCGTTGAAAATCCGCTTGAATATACAACAGCGACATCCGGGCTCGGCTATTCGGCGTCCCTTTTCTTCTCGGAAGACGGAACGACTCTCTACTATTCAAACACAATCGACAGGGGCGATAATTCCGAAAAAGGCAGAATAGAATTCGCGAAAATAAAAATCAGAGAAAGATAATAACATCATCGGGGCATATAAAAAATATGCCCCGACATTCTTTTTTTGAAGCTTGTTCTTGATTTAGATACAAAGATGTGGTATACTACATCAGGTTGCAGATTAAATTACCGCTCGGAGAGATTTATGACCGATAAAAATAAACTTACCCCCGAATTTGTGACTGTTCCGAAACGGTTTTCGGGTGTACGCCTTATTGACGCATTGAAAGAGCTCGGAAGTTTTCCCGACAGTCCGTGCGGCGGAAAGGGTTTGTGCGGCGGATGCCGCGTGCGTCTTGCGGGCGGCAGACTCTCGGATTTTTCGGGCAATATCGTGTGCGCCGACAAGCATCCGATAACGGTTTTGGCGTGCAGATATGTCTGCACCGACATCGACAGCCTGATTGAGATACTTCCGCATAAGCCGAAAACCGCAGTTCTCGTGGAAAACGGCCCGAATATCAAAAATGAAGCGGTCGGATTTGCCGCGGATATCGGAACAACAACGATTGCGGTCGCGGCAGTCGATAAAGACGGGAAAATAATCGCCGAAATCGATGCCGAAAATCCGCAGCGTATTTTCGGTGCCGATGTTATGAGCAGAATAACCGCCGCCGACGACGGAAAAACCGAGATTATGCACCGACTTGTAACCGATGCGCTGGCCGATATGACAGAGCGGCTTGCCGACAGTCTGAAACCCTCGGAAATACCGAAAATTATGATTGCGGCGGCAAACCCGACTATGACCGCACTCCTCTGCGGAATCTCTCCCGCAAAAATCGGTATAGCACCGTTCACCCTTCCTTTTTCGGAAAGCCGTGACTTTGGACTCGGAAATACCGGGATAAATCTAACGACACTTCCGCTTTCCTCACCGTTTATCGGCGGAGACGCCCTTGCGGGAGCCGCGCTCTGTGATATAGACGGCTCCGACGAGCCGACATTATTTGCCGATATAGGAACAAACAGCGAAATTCTTCTTTCGGTCGGCGGCAGAATTTACGCCGCATCGGCGGCGGCAGGTCCCGCACTCGAAGGTGTCGGAATATCCTGCGGCGTCGGAGGCATACCCGGAGCCGTCTGCTCGGTGAGCCGCGGCCCGTCGTTCTCATCGCCGAAAAATACCGAAAATCTGTCTTATAAGACAATAGACGGTAAGCCTCCGGTCGGAATATGCGGCGCGGGACTTTGCGACCTTGTCGCCGCCATGCTCGAATCGGGCGTTCTCTCATCCGACGGAAGAATAAACAAAGGATGCTTTACGCTCGACGGTGAGTACGGAATATCCGTAGACAACGGCGATATGCAGTCGTTTATGCTCGCGAAAGCCGCAATACGTGCGGGAATCGAATGTCTTATGAGAGAATCGGGCACAGACGCTGCCGATATATCGAAAGTGTATATCGCGGGCGGGCTCGGAGGCGCGCTCAATCGATTCAGCGCGGCGAGAGTCGGACTTGTTCCGGGCATACTCGCTCCGAAAATAATTTCGGTGGGAAACAGCTCGCTTGCAGGAGCGGCGAGATGCGCCGCCGATGCCGATTTTTTCGATAAAATCGAAAAAATTTCAAAAAAAGTTGTCACAATTACGCTTGCGGGCTCGTCTTGTTTCGCGGATCTGTTTATGAAAAATATCGGATTTGACAGTCCAAACCGAGCGGATATATAAAATAAACGAAAACAAAACCAAACAACCAAACTAAACTAAAATAAACGGGTATAAAAATGGTATTTTCAAGTCTTATCTTCGTTTTCTGCTTTTTCGTTCTTCATTTTGCGGCAATGATGCTCGCACCGACACTGCGAGCAAAAAACATTGTGCTTCTGATATCCTCGCTGATTTTCTATATGTGGGGCGGGGCGGCATATCTTGTGCTTATATGCGGAATGGTATTCATAAACTATATCGGCAGCATATTTACCGACAGATCGACCGCCGACAGCGCGCGTAAAGCATATATGATTATGACGGTTGCCGCCGATTTGGTGCTTCTCGCCTTTTTCAAATATACGGGTTTCTTTGCCGAAAATCTGCACGCCCTTTTCGGTATACCGGAGGAGATTCCGCAGATTGCTCTTCCTATCGGCATATCATTTTATACCTTTCAGCTTGTATCATATACGGTTGACGTTTACAGAAAAGAAGTGCCTGCACAGAAAGACTATTTTCTTCTGCTGCTGTATACAACATCCTTCCATCAGTGTATAGCGGGACCGATTGTCCGCTATGCCGATGTAAACGAGGAGCTTCTGCACAGAAAGGTTACACTGCCCGAAATCAGCGACGGCATAATGCGATTCTCGATAGGATTTGCCAAAAAAGCGATTCTGGCGAACACCTGCGCAAAACTTGCCGACGATCTTCTGCCTTACGATACGGCTGCACTCGAATCAAGTTCGGCGGCGGCGCTTCTGCTCGGCGGATGCGCCTATATGCTTCAAATATATTTCGACTTTTCGGCATATTCGGATATGGCAATCGGAATGGGCCTTATGACCGGATTTCATTATAAGGAAAACTTCAATTATCCCTACGCCGCATCAAGCGTAACCGACTTCTGGCGCCGCTGGCATATGTCGCTGAGTTCGTTTTTCAGGGATTATGTCTATATCCCGCTCGGCGGAAGCCGCGTTTCAAAGGGACGGCATATTTTCAATCTGCTTGTCGTATGGTTTCTCACCGGAATGTGGCACGGAGCAAGCTGGAACTATATTCTGTGGGGGCTCTACTTCCTCGTGTTCCTGCTTCTCGAAAAATTCGTTTTCAGACTTGATGTGCATAAAAAAGTTTCGGTATGGATGCAGCTGCCGAGAAGAATATATCTTATCGCGGTGATTTTCTTCAGCTGGCTGCTCTTCAGATTTACCGATCTCGGTATGGTCGGAGCGGTTGTGCGCGGACTCTTCCTTATGAACGGGAATTCGCTCACCGATGCGGCAATCGGAATAACATTCAATAACTACATTTATTTCCTGCTGTTCGCCGTTTTCGCATGTACCCCGATTTATAAAAAAATATATGAAAAAATGTCCGCATCGAGGGCGGCTCTCCCCTCTGCGGTGCATAATGTATGGCTGACTGTTTCACCCGTTGTGTTTATATTTTTCTCGTTCACATCTCTCGTAGGTGACAGCTACAACCCGTTTATTTATTTCAATTTCTGATTTAATAATTCAATATCGGAAAGACAGATAATGAAAGGATAAATTTATGGATTCGCAGAATAACGAAAAAGACATAAAAGACATAAAAGACGAAAAAGAAAATATAAGCTCGGAAGAAACGGCGGCCGACACAGCCGAGAGCGAAAAAACATCCGAGACCGATACCGATAAATCCGAATCTGCCGAAGGCGCCGAGCCTCGTGCCGATGTGAAGACCGAAAAGAAAAAGAAAAAGAAAATGACAAAGAGCAGAAGACGCGCGATTGTGCTCGAAATTCAAATCGTCGCACTCTTCCTTGTGGTCTGCTTCGTTCTCGGCGCACTTGTTCCGCTTCGCCCGACGGTGTCCGAAGAGGAAAAGCGCGAGCTTACCAAATTTCCGACACCGACC
>CAZHPU010000044.1:0-10915 GCA_964534435.1 uncultured Lachnospiraceae bacterium
GCGAGAAAGCGGCAGAGTCATGGCTGACGCATGCCGAAACATAACGAATCCATTTTGACAAAATAATTTTTCAAAGTGGCATTTTACGGTAACGAATCGGAACTCGCGCTGTTGAAAAAATTGCGGAAGTATGTTAGAATATATACAGACAACAGGCAAGCATGCAACCTGTTGTCTGAAAGAGGTATAGAATGAACATAAACGGTCTTGACGCAATTGATAATCAAATCCTAACCCTACTCAAAGATAACGGGCGTCTTACATACTCCGAAATCGGAGAAAAAGTCGGACTCACCCGAACCGGTGTGAAAAAACGAATCGATGCATTAGAAGAAAACGGCGTTATCATGGGGTATCAGGCGAAGATCAATCCGTTGGCTTTACCCGAAACAATGACATTCTATGCTTATATTGAAACAAAACCGGAGATGTACGACATCACCATTCAGAAACTGAAGGAAGAACCCTGCGTAACCTATTTGTTTGAGACAGTCGGAAACAATGCTTTGTTTATGATTTGTAACTCGAAAAACAAAGATGCCCGTTCCGCTTTCCGTTGGAAAGTGAATCAGACTTATGAAGGTATTACGTATTTTTCTGTCAAGGACATTTGGAAGGTAGATAAAGGTGTCATACTCCCCGAGTAAGGAGCATGCAAATGGAAAAGCATACTATCGCCGCCGAACTAAAAAAATCCGCCGATGAAATCGGACTCGTCACTGTACTGAGTCAGTTTGCTCCCAATATTCATGTGAAAATTCCGATGACGCAGTCGTTGTGGGATACTCCGGTCGAAGAAATACCGTTTTCAGTACGCTCAAGAAACGGCATTATGAGGACCGGCGCAAGAACAATAGGCGATGTCTCGCAAATGATCATGAGTGAGAGAGGTCTCGACAGTGTTCGCAATCTTGGCCGAAAAAGTATTAGTGAGATCAAAACTGCAATCCTGCAGCTTGCATACAACAAACTGAGCGAACGGGAGAAAGACGAGTTCTGGCTCTATGTAGTTGAAAACAACGGAGGTCACGATCATGCAGTCCGTTGAGATCTCCAAAATATTTGAAAAAGTCCACATTGACGAACCAACCATAGATATCATGGATCAATCGCCCATGGAAGGAATGGCAACGATTACGCCCTTACTTCGTGGTTATGGTACAACTATCGGAAACTCTCTGCGCCGTGTACTGTTGAGTTCATTACCCGGAGCGGCAGTCGTAAGCATCATGATATCGGGCAACGGAACTCAACTGATGAGGAATTAAGTGCTGAACGAGAAAAGGTTCGTCAGGATTTTTGCAATCCGAATTTTGATGATGATTATCGAGAAGAATGTCATACAACGTTGGGCAGATTTGACAGAGAAATGAGTGAAAGGGCTTGGGGAAATGAAGAACCGCAAGCACCGAGTATTCATCGTGAACACGGATGGTATTTGCCTAATGATGACGATTGAATTTTCAATGAGATAACTGTTTTTAACTGAATATAATGAGAAAAACGCAGAACGGCGCAGTCAGAAATGATTGCGTCGTTTCTCTATCCCTACGGAGCGAATATGGAAAGTGTCAGAATTGTATATTGGTTCGATTGCTAAATTTTACAAAAAAATGCCGTTTTACTAACGCAAGCCCGACGGCTCCGGTAATAAAACGACAAAAGATATTTCGATACTATCGAGAAAATCGATACATCATTATTAAGGCAATTCCCTAAGTTCCGTTAAATGGAAGAACACAAAACCCAATCACAAATTAAAAACATTTTTAGAAATTTTTTAGAAACGGTGTCTTATAATTTTAGAAATGGACAACCAACAGTACAAAGTATGCAAAAAAACACCCGAAATTGAGCATTTTTTACCCAATTTCAGGTGTTCGTTGGTCTGAGTGACAAGACTTGAACTTGCGGCCTCTACCACCCCAAGGTAGCGCGCTACCAACTGCGCCACACCCAGATAAACTGCCTGTTTCCGTTCGACCGAATTATTATAGCACCGCTTTCCGCTTTTGTCAAGTGATTTTACCGATTTTTTTGGCTAAAAGTTTAACTTAATTTGTAACGGTCGAACATCGACTTGAGCGGACAAAAAAATGTTAACAAGACGTACATTGACCGATTGAATAAAATATGTTATAATTTAATTGAGAGGATATATCATTCGATAAACTTTTCGATATTGGCGCAAATAAAAGTTAAAACGCGGGTAAAACGGGATGAAAAATAATCCGAAAACAGAAAAAAATCGAATAACGGTAAATTCTACGCTTACAAGGAGACTTGACGGCATAATCCCGCTTGAATGTGTGATGTTTGCCATGATTTTGTTGTGCCTTGCCGTGTCTTTTGTCGGCTGCGGATCGGTATCCGATAAAAATGTCACATCAAAAAATACCACAGCGGCAGTTACGACCGAATTTCTTCAGGGCGACGAGGTTGCCGTCGGCATAAACGGAAAACAGATATATGCCCGAAAAAGTTCTTTTGAAAATCCGATAGAACTGATTTGCGGGCAGAATGTTCTGCATATCATAAATTACGAATCGGAATCCGCCGAAATCGGAATACTGTTATCGGATGCCGTAAATCTTCAACCAAATGAAAATATACAAACCGCATACGGCGGTCGGAAAATTTTGATATCGCTTGATTCTCTTGAAGAGATAACAGTCGATTTCGAATCAGACGGCGGATGCGTTTCGGCAATGGTATATTCGATCGACGGCGCTTCAGCCTCGTTTGTCTGTGACTTGTTCGGTCTTTCGACGGCCCTGTCCGACAGCTCATTCGGCGATACCGTTCTGCTGTGCAGATCTGTTGAATCGGACGGCGATATTTCGGTTCTTCGCCCGTGCACACTCGCATTGGCCGAATGCACACTTTCGGTAAACGGCGACTTCAATGTCGATTTTGACGAAGAAGGAGCATTTGCGGTAAATCTTTTAAACTCGGATATATACGCAGACCGATTTTACGCCGATGCACCCGAATGTGATCTCATACTCCCGGATACGGTCGCGAATCTTGCGTTGCCGTACGAATATTGCCTGCGCGTAAAATCGATTAACGGCGAAATTGTAGACTGCCAAATAAAAGAAATATCCGCAGATTCCGACCTCGAACGTCTTGTCGATAAAGAAAAACTTCCGAATTTGTATGAGGGCGATACGCTTGTATTTACCGAGAACTGCGTGATTGAAAACGAGTATAAGATAGAAATTCCCGTAAATTTTGAATTTCGGGACGGAGCCGACCTGAAATCTTCGATTGCGGTTGTATCGGATAAAGAATGCGGCATTTCGGTTGTGACGCCCGACGGCTTTGACGACATATCCGTCATTTTCCAAACTCCCGAAGCAAAGCTGCAATGGGAAAACTGCAAATATAATATCGCAGAGCTTTGCGATATTTGGAAATTCGCAAGCATCAACGGCAGACCGTATTCGGACGGAGTTCTCGGCGGACAGTCGGACGCGGAACTTTCTTCTGTCGAGATGAAGAAAAAAGAAAATCTTGTATCCGATAATATAAAATGGACGGTCGATGATTCAAATAAATATCTGTTTTACGCGAGCATAAACTGTGTCGCCGATTCCGATTCGCTCGGAAATGCCGTTCTTTCGACAGTCTGCGACGGCGGAAGCGTGACCCTTGCGGGCAGCGTTGACTTGCTTGATCCGCTCGGAGTCAGCGTGATTGTGACCGACACCGACGGTAAAATTTCGAAATATCTGATCGTAACCGACTATACCCCGACAAAATTGCCGGTTATTGTAATAAATACCTCGGTTAAATCGTCCGAAATTCCGCGAGACAGCTATGTCGAGGGAAATATAAAAATCAACTGTGAATATGCCGCTGAATTTGAAGACACCGACAGCATCGATACCAAAAGCATTTCGATAAGAGGACGCGGAAATTCCACATGGAAATGGGACAAAAAACCGTACAAAATCAAATTCAATAATAAAACATCGGTTCTCGGTTTGAGCGAAGCGAAAAAATGGGTGCTTCTCGCAAATTATTCGGATAAATCTCTGATAAGAAATACAATTGCTCTTTCTACCGTAAAAATACTCACCAATATGAAATATGCGCCGACACAGTATCCGGTCGATCTTTTCCTAAACGGCGAGTATATTGGAGTTTATTCTATCGGCGAACAGATTGAGGCAAAAGAGGGAAGAGTGGAGCTTACCGATAACGGTACCGAGCTTGATACGGGCTACCTGTTTGAAATCGGCGGTACGGTATCAGGCGACGTATGGGGAGTCAACTGTTTCAGAACCGAACTCGTTAAATATGCAAAAATCAAATTTCCCGAGGAAGACACTCTTACAACCGAACAGGTTGCGTATATAACCGATTATGTGACAAAAGCCGATAATGCCGTTAAAGAGAAAAACGGATATGATGAGTATATCGATGTCGATTCTCTTATAGACTGGTTTATAATCCACGAACTTTCGTATAATCTCGATTCCAGCTTTCGGCGAAGCTGCTATATCACAAAAGATGCAGGCGGCAAACTGACGATGGGCCCGATGTGGGATTTTGATCTTGCATTCGGAAATTTCAACCGCGATAAGCTTGACGGCAGCGGATGGGCATGCCTGTATGATAAGGATGATTATATATGGACAAACTGGATGACCTATCTTCTGTCGGATGAGAACTTTATGAAAAGGCTTTCCGCACGATGGGATGAAGTAGGAAACAGCCTTGTCGAATATCTCTTTTCCGAAATCGACAGACTTTATGAACTTGTGTCTCCGTCGGCAAAATGCAATTTTGAAAGATGGGACGTTCTGAATATCAAAATCGGCTATCAGCCGCGCGTACTTACAAAATACAACAGCTATGAACTGCAGATACAATATTTGAAAGAATATATCACCAAACGAGCCGCATGGATGAGCGAAAATGTATCTGTCGTTGTTCCGCTGAAATAAACCGCAAAGAAAACATTGAGCCGACCGAATCAGATTCGGTCGGCTCGCTCTCGTTATGATTTTCTGCCGTCAGTCTGCGAAAAGCTGTGTCGACAGGTATCTGTCGCCTGTATCGGGAAGAAGCACAACAATGTTTTTTCCTTTGCATTCGGGACGTTTCGCAATTTCGACTGCCGCCGAAACCGCGGCACCCGATGATATTCCAACAAGTATTCCTTCGGATATTCCGATGAGCCTGCCGAACTTGAATGCGTCTTCATCGCTTACGGCGATAACTTCATCATAAATGTTTACATCGAGGATTTCGGGTATAAACCCCGCGCCGATTCCCTGAATTCCGTGTGAGCCGCTTTGCCTCCCGGACAATACAGCCGATGAAGAAGGCTCGACCGCGATGATTTTCACATTCGGATTTTTTTCTTTAAGATAACGCCCCACACCCGTTATAGTTCCGCCTGTTCCGACTCCGGCAACAAAATAATCGACATTGCCGTCGGTGTCATTGAAAATTTCGGGGCCGGTGGTCATATAGTGCGCTTCGGGATTTGCGGGATTCACAAACTGACCTGCAATGAAACTGTTCGGAATTTTCCCCGCAAGTTCATTTGCAAGGTCGATTGCACCTTTCATCCCTTTCGATCCGTCGGACAGAACAAGCTCCGCCCCGTATGCTTTCATTATCCGACGGCGCTCTTGTGACATTGTGTCGGGCATAACAATAATGAGCCTGTATCCGCGCACGGCGGCAACCGATGCAAGACCTATTCCAGTATTGCCGCTCGTAGGCTCTATGATAACCGAATCGGGCTTTAATTTTCCGCTTTTTTCCGCATCATCGAGCATTGCCTTTGCCACACGGTCTTTTGCCGATCCCGCCGGATTCAGAAATTCGAGCTTCGCGATGATTTTCGCTTCTAGATTCAACTTTATTTCTATGTGTGAAAGCTCAAGAAGAGGTGTGCCTCCTATAAGCTCTTCGGACGATTTATATATTCGTGACATAGTTTGTCTCCTTTTACCGCATTTTTTGATTGGCATTATATCATCCTTTAACTGCCGTGTCAATAGCGCAGATGCTTCCGCACGGAATTTCTTTGGCAAAAATTATCGGCAAATGCCGCTTTCGGTAAATATTTGCCCGATTGCTTGACATAAGCAAAAAAATGTGCTAAAATAGCACATTATTAAATTTCGGAGACAGCAGATGAAAAAGATAACCATGCAGACGCCTCTCGTCGAAATGGACGGAGACGAAATGACCGGAGTGATTTGGTCAATGATAAAAGATATACTGATTAAGCCGTATGTTGATCTTAAAACCGATTATTACGATCTCGGACTTGAAAACCGTAATAAAACAGAGGATAAAGTCACGGTTGAAAGCGCTCTCGCAACTAAAAAATACGGTGTTGCCGTTAAATGCGCAACGATAACGCCGAATGCGGCAAGAGTAAAAGAATATAATCTCTCGGAGATGTGGAAATCGCCCAACGGGACAATCAGAGCAATGCTTGACGGAACGGTTTTCCGCACTCCCATAATCGTGAAGGGAATAACACCCTATATCCCGAACTGGAAAAAACCGATTACCGTCGCGCGTCATGCCTACGGCGATATATACAAAAATACCGAGCTTTCGGCTCCCGCAGGTTCAAAATGCGAACTTGTATGTACCGATGGAAACGGCGTGGAAACAAGAAAGACCATTCACGATTTCGACGGAAGCGGAATTGTTCAGGGAATACATAATACTGATAAATCTATATCGAGCTTTGCGAGAAGCTGCTTTAATTTTGCCATCGACACTAAACAGAATCTCTGGTTTTCGACAAAAGACACAATATCAAAGACCTACGATCACAGGTTCAAAGATATTTTCGCCGAAATATATGAAAACGAATATAAAGAACGTTTTGAGAATTTGGGTATAGAATATTTCTATACACTCATAGACGATGCGGTGGCGAGAGTTGTCAGATCTGACGGCGGCTTCATTTGGGCTCTTAAAAATTATGACGGCGACGTTATGTCGGATATGATAGCAACCGCTTACGGTTCGCTCGCCATGATGACATCGGTGCTGGTATCTCCCGACGGCGTTTATGAGTATGAAGCGGCTCACGGAACTGTTCAGCGCCATTATTATAAGTATCTGAAAGGCGAAACGACTTCGACAAACAGCGTTGCGACAATCTTTGCATGGAGCGGAGCGCTGAAAAAGCGCGGAGAACTTGACGGTAATTCCGAGCTTGCCGAATTCGGAAAAAATCTCGAGGCGGCAACGATAAAGACAATAGAAAACGGATTTATGACCGGTGATCTCGCGGCTGTATCCACTCTCGAAAATGTGCGGAAGCTGGATACCGAAGCTTTCCTGCGTAAAATCGCCGATACACTTGCCGAATATTATGCGGCAAACTGACAGATAGGGCATTTTTTTGAAAAAACTATTGACAAAAGGCAAAAAAGTATTATAATAATCGAAAAGGGAAACCCATAGAGCGAAGGACACGATCCGCATGACCTTCTCCCACAGAGAGTGATTGTATGCTGAGATATCACGCCGAAGAATGTGAGATTACCACCGTCGCATAGTTTTCCGTATAATTTATTTTTGAGTTAAAAGCTCGGGTGGAACCGTGCAGAATCTTTTATGATATTGCACCCCGACACGCATATCGCGTGTCGGGGTTTTTATTATGATTATAATTACTTTTGTAAAGTGAGGAGAAAAAAATGAAACTTAAAGTCAACCATAACGAAATCGATTCGGAAGCAATCGTTACCGTTTACGATGCGATTAAAGAAGCGGGACTCATGACACGTGACGTGCTTGCCGCTTCCGACGGAGAAAAGACTGTTGAACTTACTTCGCCCGCAGTAGAGGGAAGCGATATTTCGCCGCTCACTTTTGCCGATGATGAAGGCAAAAGGGTTTTCCGTCATACCGCATCTCATATTCTCGCGCAGGCCGTAAAGCGCCTGTTCCCGGAAGCAAAACTTACAATCGGACCCGCTGTCGATGACGGATTCTATTATGATATTGACAGCGATGTCACATTTACAAACGAGAATCTGGCAAAACTCGAAGCCGAAATGAAGAAAATCGTCAAAGAAAATCTTCATATCGAAAGATTTGTTCTTCCGCGCGATGAAGCGAAAAAGCTTATGGAAGAGAGAAACGAGCCTTATAAAGTTCTTCTTATTGACCGAGTTCCCGAAGGAGAGGATATTTCGTTCTACCGTCAGGGAGAGTTCGTCGACCTCTGCGCAGGCCCGCATCTTTTCTCCACAGGAGCCGTAAAGGCATTCAAACTGACACAGTGCACGGGCGCATACTGGGAGGGCGATTCTTCAAAAAAGCAGCTTCAGCGTATATACGGAACCGCATTCCCGACAAAGGAGGAACAAAGTGAATTTCTTGCCGCCAGAGAAGAAGCGAGAAAACGCGATCATAATAAACTCGGCAGAGAACTGAAATTCTTCACAACGGTTGATATTATCGGTCAGGGACTTCCGATTCTTCTTCCGAAGGGCGCGAGAGTTATACAGCTTCTTCAGAGATTTGTCGAAGATGAGGAGCAAAAGAGAGGCTGGCAGCTTACCAAAACTCCGTTTATGGCGAAGTCGGATCTTTATAAACTGTCCGGACACTGGGATCACTACCGCGACGGTATGTTCGTTTTGGGCGATCCCGATTCGAAAGAATGCTATGCTCTCCGCCCGATGACCTGCCCGTTCCAGTATCAGGCATATCTGTCGGAGGCACGCTCCTACCGTGATCTCCCCATCCGCTATGATGAAACATCCACGCTTTTCCGTAATGAGGATTCGGGCGAAATGCACGGACTTATCCGCGTGCGTCAGTTCACGATTTCGGAAGGACATCTGATGTGCCGTCCCGACCAGCTCGAAGACGAATTTAAGAAATGTCTCGAACTTTGCGTATTTATGCTTAAAACACTCGGTCTTTATGAAGATGTAAGCTACCGTTTCTCGCAGTGGGATCCCAACGATTCCGCAAAATATATAGGAACCGCGGCAGACTGGGATGAGGCTCAGGGAGTTATGAAGAGAATTCTCGACCATCTTCAGGTGCCCTATAAGATCGGTATCGGAGAGGCTGCATTCTACGGTCCGAAACTCGATATTCAGATTAAGAACGTGTACGGAAAAGAAGATACTCTTATCACAATTCAGATTGACCAGTTCCTTGCCGAAAAATTCGGAATGGTTTATAACGACCGTGATGATGTCAAGAGAAATCCTTATATTATTCACAGAACATCTATCGGATGCTATGAACGTACACTTGCACTTCTTATCGAGAAATACGCAGGCGCATTCCCGCTTTGGCTCTCACCTACACAGGTTAAAGTTCTTCCTATCGGCGTTGAACAGCATGAATTCGCCGAAAATGTTATGCAGAAGCTTATCGATGCCGGAATAGTCCGTACCGAAATAGACGAACGCAATGAGAAAATCGGATACAAGATCAGAGAGGCTCAGCTCGAAAAGATTCCGTATATGCTTGTTATCGGCGCAAACGAAGTCGAAAGCGGCAGCGTAATGGTCAGAAACCGTAAAGGCGAATCGAAGTCCATGAGTGTTGACGAATTCATTGCAGGAGCCGTTGAAGAGCAGAAGAGCAAGTCACTCGAGCTTACAATGTAAACGGCAAGATGATTTATAAAATCAAAAACGGCAAACTTGAAGTGTCGGTTGACACTCTCGGCGCCGAAATCAAATCGGTAAAACGCGGTGATACCGAATACATTTGGCAGGGCGGAATCAATGGGTCGTGGACATCTCACGCACCCGTGCTCTTTCCGATATGCGGACGGCTCAATAACGGGGAATATATTTACAGAGACAAAATATATAAACTCGGACTGCACGGATTTGCATGTCATTCGGCTTTTTCGCTCTGCTCATATGATTCGGATTGCATCGTGCTGACTCTTGCGTCAAACGAAGAAACCGAAAAAATATACCCTTTTGATTTCGAATTGACGATACAATACAGACTCGAAGACGACTGCCTTTATGAAAATGCAGTAATAACAAATAAAGGCGGCGATGTGATGCCCGCCGCATTCGGAGGCCATCCCGGGTTTGCATTGTTTGAAGAAATGGGCGAACTGTCGGACTGCCGTCTCGAATTCGATAAAGTCTGCAGCCCGGATAAACTCCTACTTACCGAGTGCGGACTTTACTCGGGCAAAAACACATCCTATCCGATTTCGGACGGTAAAACAATACCGCTTTCCGAATCGGCGCTTGATGCCGACGGTCTGTTCCTGTCAAATAGTTCACGCAAAGTCAAGCTCTGCTCACGCAGATGTGAACACGGGGTTGAGCTTACCTACGATGATATGCCGTATCTCGGAATCTGGCATACATACGGTGACAAATTCATATGTCTTGAACCGTGGTGCGGACTTCCGTCATATGACGGGGTATGCGATGACATTGAAACCAAAAACGATATGTTTCGTATTCCGCCGAATAATGAAAAGTCCGTCGGCTTCGTGATGAGATTTTTCTGAACACAAACATAAAACGACCGCACGCTTGCCGTGCGGCCGTTTTATGTTTATCATTTGATTATAAGTTTGCGGATGTTTCCGACGGTTTTTTAATAATAATCGGATTACCTTTTTTGTTTACCGCATCCTTTGTGATGATTATTTTTTCAATATCATCATGTGACGGAATGTCAAACATTAGGTCAAGCATTACTTCTTCGAGAATTGCCCGCAGTCCGCGCGCGCCTGTCTTTCTTTCAATGGCAAGCGCCGCAATGGCGGAGACTGCATCATCGTCAAACTCAAGCTCAACATTGTCCATTTTTATGAGTGACTTGTACTGTCGCAGAAGCGCGTTTTTCGGCTCGACGAGTATGCGTTTAAGCGCCGCTTCATCAAGCGGATCAAGCGAAACAATTACGGGAAGTCTGC
>CAZHPU010000045.1:0-10581 GCA_964534435.1 uncultured Lachnospiraceae bacterium
ATTCCCGCAACCGTGCAGATGATAAATGACGTATGCACGGTCTCGCTCACATCTTTCGACTGACGTGCGCCTATCTGCTGAGCCACAAGCGCGTTGACCGCACTTCCGAGACCTATGAGAACACCCGTGAAAAGTGTTACGAGAATTGTCGTCGAGCCGACCGAGCCGAGCGCCTCCGAACTCGAAAACCGCCCGACAACCGCAACATCCGCCATGTTGAAGAGTACCTGAAGCAGCTGCGATGCCATCAGCGGCAGACTGAATATTATTATTTTCTTCGGGAGAGAGCCTGTCGTCATATCCATATCGCAAGCTCCGCCCGTTTTCTTTTTAGTGATTTCGCGATTCAACCGTTATCTTCCTTTCGGCCGTGTATCACACAGCCATATGATAATAGCACATATTTTTTGCTTTTTCAACAGATATTTCAAAGATGTCACAAAATTTGTTTTTTCGGCTGTTTTTCCGAAAAAAAGTGCCGAATTTTCGAAAAAATAAAAAAATTTCGGTTTCACTTTTCATAAAACCAACCGAATTGTCACGATAAAACAGCGGACAGACTGTGTCTGTCCGCTGTTTTCCGTCTCGCTTTGAGTTTGTCGCTTTATCCTCAGGCGACCTCGCCGTCACGGAGCCTTAAATCGGCAAATCCCGATTTGTGAAGTATAATCGCGCCGATAAGCAGCGTTCCCTGACCTGCGATGTTGACACCTTCGGCAATCCAGTTCATCGATGCTTTCGTGAAATCGCGGGAGGAGAGATATCCCATGCCGAGCGAACATATAAACGAAATCACAAACAAAATGATAACCGCCGGTTTTTTCATTTTCGCAGACATAATCGAGAGCCCGATATCCATAAGAGCGAGCCCCGCAACCATAAGCCCGACAAAGACAAATGTGCCGCTGAATGCGGGAGGCGCAGCCACCGCCGCAACCGATGCGGTCTGCTTGTGGCAGACAAGCGCGAGAACGCCGATTCCCGCAAGCAGAAAACCGAGTGACTGCATGGGGAAGAAGATGTCGCTCAGCGCCTCGAAATCGCAGATTCCCGCCGCGTAGAGCAGTTTGTAGCTTGCTTTGAGAAATCCCGCGGCAATAACATCTATCGTGCCTGCGGCAAAGAGCGCGAACGCACCTTTGCTCATTTTGTTGTACATATCGCGTATAAGGATAACCGCCGCCGCGGCAAACAGGATGACCGGAATGTAGTCGGCGAGAGCCATAGAAATTGAAAAGTCGTTCATACTGTCAGCTGAAATTCCTTTCCGACAAATCGGTGAAGATTTTGTCAGTCTTTCGTTTCTTCTTTTTCTTCTTTTTTGTTGAGATGGTAAATCGGTACAAAAGGCAGGATAATCGGAGTTTTGTCGGCATATTCGTTGTACTCTTCGTTGCCCTTGTAGCGGCCCATCTGACGCTTTTCAAGACGCTGCGCGCCGTTGAACATAATGTAGACTATTGCGACATATGCGATAATCGCGACAAGCCATTGACCAAATCCCGAATAAGTCGAGAATCCGCCGATGAATACGCCTGTCCAGAATATGATTTCGCCGAGATAGTTGGGGCATCTTACTATGCGGTAAAGACCGTCTTTGGCAACCATGTCGGGGCGGATCTTTTTCTGTGCCGATTTCTGCGCGTCTGCCGCCGATTCGAGAGCGATTCCGCATACCGAGATAATCATGCCGATTATCGGAAGAGCGACATCGTCCGAGTCATTGACGATTCTGAAGAGCATGGGGCTGAGCTGTGCGACATAGAGAGCCGATACGCAGAGCCAGATGATGATGAGAACGAATATAGGCATTTTCTTTTCGTCGTTTGTCGCGAGTGTGTTCTTTGCGACATCGGTTTTACGGAATGATGCGTTTTTCAGCTCTCTGAAAAGCAGAAATCCCGAAAGACGCGCTCCGTATGCGACAAACAGGAGAAGCTGCAGGAGGATGACGAAAAGCGGAGCCATATATGAGTCCGAAAGATACATAATGAATACCGCAACCGCGCCTCCGGCAATGGCAAAGCCGTATCCTATCGAGAGGAAGTATACGAATTTATAAAATCCGACCGCGCAGAGCAGGGCGCAGACAAGATAAAGTATGGCAATAAGTCCCCACGGCATATCAGTTGTTCCCCTTTCCGAAATAATTCTTGATATATTCGGCAAAGCTTGAGTTTCCGACCTTTGTGTCTCCGACAAGGTCGTGACTCAGAGTCCACTTCGAGAAGAGAATGATGTCGTGCTTTCCGGCTTTTTTGATTTTCGGAAGATTTGCGAGTATGCCGAACAGCCATATCGGCGCCCATTTGATTTTGAGCGGCTTTTCGGCTGCGTCAAAGCACATCTTCGCCATTTCTTCGTAGGTGTATGTTTCTTTTCCGCCGACATTGTATGTAACGTTGGTATCATTCATATGTTCGACGATGAAAGCCGCGAAATCGGGGCAGTCGACAACATTCGCGCTGACCTTGCCGTATCCTTTCAGAAGCTGCATCTCGCCCTTGTCGACATAAGGCTTGAACACCTTTGCGATATCGTAGAAATATCCGGTGGGACGGTAGATGACATAGTCCATCGGCTTCTTCTTGATTTCCTCTTCGACGAGATATTTTGCGTGAAGCATCGGAACTTCTTCTGCGCCCTTTTCATCGCAGGAAATTACCGAGATGTAGTTGAACTTCTTTACGCCCGCCTTTTCGGCTTCGGCATAGAGATTCATATTTCCTTTGTAGTCGATGTCATAGGATGTGAATCTTGTGGATGCGCCGGTAAGTCCCATTGTTGTGATAACAACATCGGCACCGTCGCAGAGTCCCGCGAGAGTTGCGGGATTTGTCGCGTCAATCGATACGAATTTGTATTTGCCCTCTGTTCCCTCGATGCTTCTTTCTTTGAGGTCTGCGGCAACGACTTCATAATCGCCTTTGCAGAGAGCTTTGAGTATTTCGGCGCCGAGATTTCCGAAAGCGCCTGCAAGTACTACTTTCATATGTAAAACTCCTTATCTTTTATTTTTTCGCTTTTTCTTTTGCGCGTTTGTCGTTGATTATCTTCATGTGTTCGGCTGTGACAAGATCGACATTGTTCTCTTTCGCCCATTGAACGCATCCTCTGAGAACGGTCGGAAGGAATACACGCGGAACGCCGAGAATCGTTTCGAGAGCGTCATCGGTGAATTTGACCTTGTCATCGGCACGGTCGGCGGCATATCTTACAGATTCAAGAGAAGCCTTGCGCACCTGAAGCAGTTCGGCTCTCATGCGCGTCTTTCTGTGGAACCAGAAGTTTTTGGAATCGCGGTAGCCGTAATCAACAGGAAGCGGAGGAAAGTCTTTCGCGCGAACGCCGTTTATGATGGCATCGCTGTACTTTTTCTTCATCAGAATCTTGTCTATACGGAGAATAAAGTGTGCGCCGAATTTGCTCGTGATTCCGTTGAAATCGTGATAGGGCGGCTCGTAGCCGGTAAGCTGCCCCGGCAGATCCTTGTCTGCGCCGTCAAGTTCGCGTACCCATGTGCATTCGATGGCTTCAATCGCATCGGTGAGCACCAGCGGACGCTTCTCGCCCGTTTCTTCCTCGATAATGCTCTTTTCGAGTCTGAATTTGCACTTCGGCATCTTGTCGGAGGGCTTGTCGCCCGGCCATGAAAGCTTTACAGCCTCCTTGAATGTCTTGGGATTGTCGTCGATAAAGTTAAGCGCGCATTTGCCGTTGCGCAGAATGTTTTGGGCGGTGTTCGACGAGTTTCTGCAGCTGAGCAGCATTGCGTAGAAGTCCTTGCCTGCCACATAGTAGGGCTGAACAAGAGAATAAGGTCCGAGAGTTGTCGTACCGTCCTCGCAAAGTGTGCTGATGATGACCGTCGGCATCGGGAAAAAGAGTGATGTCTGATAGAAATTGTCTACAATTCGCAGATTTTCAAAACTGCTCATAATTGTATCTCTCCTTTTTATTGAAATCGGATTTTCGAAATTGCGGCGAAACGGTCTCGCAAAAAAAGCCGACGGCGGCAGACCGTTCGGCAAAAATGTTTTTTACAATGACCGGAAAATTTCCGCTGCATATAAATAATAACATCTTTTTCGCACTTTTGCAATAGAAAAAGCAAAAAAACAGGAAAAAACGCAAAAAAACCGAATTTTATTTTTCGGTAAAAATCGCATTTTCCGATTGACAAAGACGGCAAATATGCTATAATACCCACGTATAATTCAGCGATTGAATGTGTTTGAGATTTCATGCTGTGCCGATGACGGCACGGGAGGTATATTATGGCGGGAAGCAAAACAAAAGAACTGACCGACGGCTCGCCGATGAAGCTGATTCTCGGCTTTGCGGTGCCGCTTCTGTTCGGACTGCTTTTTCAGCAGTTCTATAACCTTATGGATACGATTATCGTCGGACGCTATCTCGGCGTTCTGCCGCTTGCCGCCGTCGGTGCAACCGGAAGCATAAATTTCCTTATAATAGGATTCTGCTCGGGAATATGCACCGGCTTCGGTCTGCCTGTCGCTCAGCGCTTCGGCGCGCGCGACTATGACGGCGTTCGTAAATTCGTCGGCAATTCGGCTGTGCTGTCGGTCGTGTTTGCGGGCATTATGACCGCGCTGACCGTCACTTTCTGCCGCCAGATTCTCGAACTGATGAAAACTCCGTCCGACATTATCGATATGTCCTACGAATATATCGTGGTGATTTTCGCGGGCATACCCGCAACCATTCTGTATAATGTGCTCTCATCCTATCTGCGCGCGCTCGGCGATTCGACCACTCCCGTAATTTTCCTCGTTCTCGCCGCGATTCTGAATATCGGACTCGACCTCTTCTTTATCATTAACCTTCATTGGGGCGTTTTCGGGGCGGCTTTCGCGACCGTGCTTTCGCAGGCGATTTCGGGAATTCTCTGCCTTATCGTCATAATAAAGAAATACGATATACTTCATCTGCGCAAATCGGATCTTCTGCCCGATTCCTATCATATAAAAAATCTGCTTTCGATGGGCCTTCCGATGGGACTTCAGTATTCGATTACCGCAATCGGCAGCGTCGTTCTGCAGTCGGCGGTAAATACTCTCGGCTCATCTGCGGTTGCCGCCATGACGGCAAGCTCGCGTATCAGCGGCATAACAATGTCGCCGTTTGACGCGCTCGGCTCGACTATGGCAACCTACGGCGGACAGAATGTCGGCGCGGGCAAATACGACAGACTCGGCAAGGGCATGAGAGCGGCGATTGCCGTTGCGGCCGTCTACTGCGTTCTGATTTTCGCCGCGCTCTTTTTCCTCGCGCGCCCCGCGATAAGCCTCTTTATCGATTCGTCCGATTCGGGTGATGTCACATGGGTTATCGAACACGCAAGACAGTTCCTGCTTACAAACGCCGCATTCTATTTTCTTGTCGCCCTCGTGAATATCGTCCGCTTCCTCATTCAGGGAATGGGATTTCCCGGTTTCGCGGTTATCGCGGGCGTGCTCGAAATGATAGCGCGTACCCTCATCGGTATGGTATTCGTGCCGATTTTCGGATTTACCGCCGCCTGCTTCGCAAGCCCGCTGGCATGGTTGTTCGCCGACCTCTTCCTTATCCCCGCATTTTTCCATTGCAGGAAAAAGCTGATGCAGTTCGCGAAAAAAGCACAGCCCGAATAAAAAATGAAATATGAAAAATCAGCCGCACATTTTATGTGCGGCTGATTTTTAACCGAAATGTTGTCCCGAATCTGCACATATTCACTCTTGACAAAAACGCGGGGAATAATATTTACATTTATCGACGGCTCGCACAGCTACGGCTCGCTCGGAATAAATGTATGGTGCGGAACTGTTACGCTCAATCACATAAGAGTAACCGAAAAATAATAAAATCGAAATGCCGTGTGCGTCAACACACGGCATTTCTCATTTTTGAGCCGTGCATAGCTTGACAAAAAAGCAATATATGATATAATAAATATGTATGCGGCATTTGCCGCCGCAAATGTTACACTAAGCGAGGAATTTATTTTGATGTATGATGTGGTTATCGTCGGAGCAGGTCCCGGCGGAATATTTTCGGCTTATGAGCTGACAAAGGATAACAGCGCCCTTAAAGTCGCGGTTGTCGAAATGGGCAATCCGCTTGAAAAGCGCAAATGCCCGATTGACGGCAAAAAGATAAAGTCCTGCATAGGCTGCAAGAGCTGCGCCATTATGAGCGGATTCGGCGGTGCGGGCGCATTTTCGGACGGAAAATACAATATAACAAATCAGTTCGGCGGCACTCTTTACGAGCATATCGGCAAGGAAGAAGCGCTCGAACTTATGAAATATGTCGATAAAATCAACCTGAAATACGGCGGAGAGGGCACAAAGCTCTATTCGACCGCCAACAGCGAAATCAAACGCCGCTGCCTTGAAAACGGTCTGCATCTGCTCGACGCGCAGGTGCGCCATCTCGGAACCGATATAAACTATGTCGTTTTGCAGAATCTCTACGATATGCTCTCCGAAAAGGTCGATTTCAGATTCAATACGCCGGTAACATCGATTCACGTCATCGACGGCGGATACGAAATCGAGACAAAAGACGAAAAAATAAGCTGCCGCAAATGCATAATTTCGGTCGGAAGAAGCGGAAGCAAATGGATGGAAAAGGTTTCAAAGGAACTTGATATTCCGACACAGTCGAACAGAGTCGACATCGGTGTGAGAGTCGAACTGCCGTATGAAATCTTCGCGCATCTGACCGATGAGCTTTACGAGAGCAAGATAGTATACCGCACCGAAAAATTCGAGGACCTTGTCCGCACATTCTGCATGAATCCGCGCGGCGTTGTCGTAAACGAAAACACAAACGGAATCGTCACGGTAAACGGACACAGCTACGAAAATCCCGAACTTCACACCGAAAACACCAACTTCGCACTGCTTGTAAGCAAGCATTTTTCCGAGCCTTTCAGAGACAGCAACGGATACGGCGAAAGCATCGCCCGCCTTTCGAATATGCTCGGCGGAGGAGTTATCGTTCAGCGTTTCGGCGATCTGGTGCGCGGACGCCGCTCGACACCTCAGCGTATAGTCGAAAATTTCGTAACCCCGACTCTTTCGGCAACACCCGGTGACCTCAGCCTCGTAATTCCGAAGAGAATACTCGACGGAATCATCGAGATGATATACGCGCTTGATAAAATCGCGCCCGGAACGGCAAACGACGACACACTTCTTTACGGCGTCGAGGTCAAATTCTACAATATGGAAGTCGTACTCGACAAAAATCTCGAAACGAAATATCCCGGACTTTATGTAATCGGCGACTGCTCTGGCGTCACACACTCGCTCTCGCACGCATCGGCATCGGGCGTCTATGTAGCCCGCCGCATCCTCGAAAAAGAAGAATCAAGATAAAATTTTTACCGCAGGAGGCTGTTATGGATCGAAAACTTATTTTCTCGGATATGGACCGCATAGTTTTCGCGGGCGACTCGGTGACCGATATGGGAAGCGGACAGCCTGTCGGGGAGGGACTTTTCGATAATCTCGGACGCAGCTATGTCCGCGTTGTCGACAATATGCTTGCGGCATATTATCCCGAAATCCGCGTCAGAGTCACGAATTCGGGCATATCCGGCAATACAAGCCGCGACCTGCTCGCAAGATGGGAACGCGACGTCGTAAATCTTCATCCGCAGTGGGTGGCGATATGCATCGGCATAAACGATGTTTGGAGACAGTTTGATACGCCCGCGATGGATGATTATGCGGTGACGCCCGAAGAATACAGAGCGAACCTCGTCAAAATGATTGAATCGGTGAAAGACGGCGTAAAGGGAATATTCATCCTGACGCCCTACTATATGGAGCCGAACAGTGACGATATGATGCGCGCCCGTATGGACGAGTATGCCGAAATCTGCCGCGAACTCGCGAAAAAGTACGGATGCAGACTCGTTGATTTTCAGAAACTGTATGAGAACTACTGCAAAATCCGCCATTCGACTTTCATCGCGTGGGACAGAGTGCATCCGAATCAGGTGGGAGCGACGCTTATGGCTCGCGAATTTCTCGATGCCTGCGGATTCGATCCCGATCACCGCGCTTTTTGATTTTAGACAAACACCGCCGAAATACGGCGGTGTTTTCTCTTGCGTGATGAAAATATCTTTTCGCTATTGACTTTCCTACCGAATCGGTATATAATATGGAAAGTCGTTTACCGACATAAGAAAGGTATGGTCTCAATATGATATCAACACGCGGACGGTATGCCGTCAGAATCCTGCTTGATCTCGCCTCAGACGGCGGCGGTGACCGTTATATTCCGATAAAAGAGGTTGCGAAAAGGCAGGGAATATCGCTTAAATATATCGAACGCATCATGCCGCCGCTCAAAGACGGCGGGCTTGTCGAGGGTGTGCCCGGACTTCGCGGCGGCTATAAACTGATGAAAAAGCCCGAAGAGATAAGCGTATGGGAAATTCTCTCGCTTGCCGAAGGAAATCTCGCCCCGGTCGCCTGTCTCGAAGCGAACGCGGCCGCGTGCGCGCGTTCGCCCGAATGCAGAACTCTCCCGATGTGGGAAAACTATTACAAGATCACAAAAGATTATTTCTCATCGATAACGCTTGCCGATCTCGCCGAAAAAAACGGCGAAAATATCAGAAAGGTCTGACGGTGGATATGACAAAAAAAGCATTGATTGCGATGAGCGGCGGAGTCGATTCGAGCGTTGCCGCACTGCTCACGAAAAATATGGGATATGACTGCATCGGCTGCATAATGAAGCTCTATGACAAATCGGGAAATCCCGACACGGAGAGCGACGATGTGAGGGATGCGCGCTCGGTTGCGGAGCGGCTGTCGATGCCCTTTTATGTTTTCGATTATACCGAAAAATTCAGAGAGAAGGTAATATGCGATTTTGTCGAATGTTACCGCGCGGGAACAACTCCGAATCCCTGCGTTGTCTGCAACAGATATCTTAAATTCGGCGCGCTGCTCGATAAGGCGGCCGAACTCGGATGCGAGAAAATCGTCACCGGGCATTACGCGAGAATTGAGGAAAAAGACGGGCTGTTTGTTTTGAAAAAGGCGGCAGATCCTTCGAAAGATCAGAGCTATATGCTTTACAGCCTGACTCAGGAAAAACTCGCGCACATTCTTTTTCCGCTCGGCGGTATGACAAAAGCGGAAGCAAGGGAAATCGCCTCCGAAAATATGTTTGTCAACGCGGCAAAACACGACAGTCAGGATATTTGCTTTGTACCCGATAAAAACTATTCGGCGGCGCTTGAACGCCTTTCGGGGGAGAAAGAACTCCCCGGCGATTTCGTGTCGGAAGACGGAAGAATAATCGGCAGACATAAAGGAATATCCCACTATACCGTAGGACAGCATAAAGGGCTCGGAATCGTCTCCGATGAGCCGCTTTATGTGGCGAAAATCTCTCCCGATGACAGAGTTATCACCCTCTGCAACGACAGCGGTCTGTATAAAAAATCCGCCGATGTCGCCGATGTCAACTGGATTTACGGTGTTCCGCAGTCCGGGAAAATCCGCTGCCGTGTGAAAATCCGTTACAGACGCCCCGAACAGCCCGCCGAACTTACGGTTCTCGATGACAAAACCGTAAAGGTCGAGTTTGACACACCCGAACGGGCGGTTACACCCGGTCAGGCGGCGGTCTTCTATGACGGCGATACCGTCATCGGCGGCGGGACGATAATACGGTAAAACCGAAACTCGAAACGCAAAACCGAAAAATTTTTTTGCGGTCTGCCGCATATAACCGAAAAAGCTCTCCCCGCATACCCTTTCGGGTAGGCGGGGAGAGCTTTTGTCTTGCCTCTTATTTGTTTATAACGGGATTCGGCTGAGCCTGTTCGCGCTGAAGTTCGGGATTTTCGGCGGCTCTCTGCTGATTCTGAGCGGGAATTTCGTTTGCCAGCTGCTTAATCATTTTGAGCGCGAGCTTCTGCGGCTCTTTCTGCTCGAAAAGCTTCGACAGTCTGTCGGTGGGAATATTTCCGTCGGCATCGGCGAACTTTTCAATCATCTTCTTGAAATCGTCCGATTCGGCAACTCTTGTCTTGAGTGCCGCTGCGGCATCGTCATTGCCGATGAGCATGCTTTCGAATTTGCCGGGTGCAAGCGCTTTGCCGGAAGAACGTTCGGTCTGTATCAGACTGTCGATTACGCAGTCTCTCAGTATGTTGCGCGCGTCGGTACGGTTAAGCGGAGCATTGCCGTTGCGTTCGATGTGCTCGTTTATCGGCTCGACAATGTGCGCGTTGGTGAAGTTTACAAGAGCCTGCTCGTGATCGTCAAGCATAATTCCGCGTATCGGCTTGATTGTGTTCACATATTGACCTTTGATTTGCTGTTCCAGCACCGATGTGCCGAGTTCGCCGTAGACGCTGTCGGTCATATCGGCCATAAGCTTTTCGGGATCGAATGTTTTTATGAATTTTTCGAAATCGGCGGGTGTAATGTCGGCATATTCTTTTCCGAGCGCGGCGGTGATTGCTTTTTTGCCGAGATCTATGAAGATATTTCCTTCGTTGTCGTCAAAATGTGTCTCCACTGGGCCCGCAACATCCGA
>CAZHPU010000046.1:0-10510 GCA_964534435.1 uncultured Lachnospiraceae bacterium
GTTTTGAATCATCCATGACACGTCCGCCGAACGCTATAACATCGCCGGTTGTGGATATAATCGGGAAAATAACGCGGTTGCGGAAAAGGCTGTAAGACATACCGTTTTTTTCGGAAACACGCGTAAGATATGCGGCCGACAGTTCGGAATCGGTATATCCTTTGCTTTTCATGAATTTCGGGAAAGCGCCGAAATCATCGGGGGCAAATCCGAGTCCGAAATGTCTGATAAGATGAAGCGACAAACCTCTTGATTTAAGATATTCGAGTCCTTTTGCGCCTTCGGGTTTATTCATAAGAACATCGCTGAAATATCTTGCGGCGTCCCCGTTCATCGCGAGTGTGCGCTCCCGTCTGTCATTTTCTATTTTTTCTTCATCCGTACGTTTAATCGTTATTCCGACACGTTTTGCGAGAAGCTCAACCGCCGACGGATAATCGAGATTTTCGGCTCTGCGAATGAAATTTATGACGTCTCCGCCCGCTCCGCAGCCGAAGCAGTAAAAGTTTCCTTCATCGGCGAACACGGTAAACGACGGCGATTTCTCGCTGTGGAACGGACACAGTCCGACATAATTGGATCCCGAACGTTTAAGCGTCACATAAGTCGATATTACTTCTTCGATATTACAGCGAAGTTTTATCTCTTCTATGACAGATCGATCGATATACGGCATTGTCTGTCCTCCCTTTTTGAAATCAACCATAATATACGCAAAAAAAGGGGAAAACCCTTTTTTTGCGTATCGATATTCGATTTATTGTCTGCCGCCGCTTCCGCTCTTTATTCGGTCATAACGTTTTCCCACGAGAATACCGCAGTCGCGTCCCGACGACAGTTCGGTCACAAGTCCGAGCAGCTTATCAACATATCCTATGGGAACCGCGACTCTGACTTCCACGTCGGCTCCGTAATTTATCGAATCGACGATAAGCGGCATTGACAAAAAAGCGTGTGACATTTTCTGCCATGTCGAATAGTCGGTTGAAAGCAAAACCTCGCCGAACGGCTCATATTCAACTATTTCTGCTTCTTTTACGGCAAGCGAGGCGGCCTCGGTATATGCGTGTACAAGTCCGCCCGTACCGAGAAGTATACCGCCGAAATATCTCGTTACGACTATAACCGCGTCGGTAAATCCCGATTTGCGTATTACGTCAAGCACGGGCATACCGGCGGTTCCCTGCGGTTCGCCGTCATCGCTGTATCTTACATAGTTACCGTCTTTTATCACATAGGCATAGACATTATGTCGGGCATCCGAATGTTTTTTTCTTATCGAAGAGACAAAATCGATTGCCTCCTTCTCGGTCGCAACATGAGCGGCATAGCCGAGAAAGCGGCTTTTTCTGTCTTCATATTCGGAAAATCCGCATCCGCCCAGAGTTACATATCTGTCCTCCATACATTTCTCCGTTTCGCAAATGCTTTTACGGTTTCAGTTCATGTATTTTTTGAACTGCCCTTCCGTTTTTTCATCCATCAAAGCTATAACGTCCGCATATTCATCGCCGTATTCGACATTTTCGACAGACGCAACGGCATAGAGCTTTGCGACAAGCTCCTGCCTTGAAAGCGGTATTCTGAGTCTTACGAGTCTTTTCCCCGCAAGTGCAATCTTCTCGAGCTTTTCGATAAGGTCATCTATTCCTCTTCCGTCAAGAGCCGAAATCGCAACAGTATCCGAATTTTTCACTCTGTAAAGAAGTTCGGGTGCGATATATTCGGCGGCATCGCATTTATTCAGCACATAAAGTCTCGGTTTATCGGCCGCTCCCAAATCATAGAGCAGTTTTTCGGTAACTTCAAGCTGACTTTCGGCTTCGGGATCTGATGCATCGATGAGCAGCATAACGGCATCCGTATATCTTACCTCGTCAAGCGTCGAGCGGAACGCTGATATTAAATGGTGAGGAAGTCTTCTGATAAACCCGACGGTATCGGTAAGCAGAATTTCTCTTCCGCTCGGAAGTTTATACGCTCTTGTAGTCGGATCGAGTGTCGCGAAAAGCTTATCCTCCGCAAGTATACCCGCACCTGTAAGTCGGTTAAGCAGAGTTGATTTGCCCGCGTTTGTATATCCGACTATGGCAACCTTTTGAAGCCCCGATCGGTCTCTCTTGGCGCGCATCGTAAGTCTTGATTTTTCAAGTTCGGCTATCTGCGCGTTCAGGCTGTTGATTCTGCGCTGGAGATGACGTCTGTCTGTTTCGAGCTTTGATTCGCCGGGGCCTCTTGTTCCGATTCCGCCGCCGAGCCGTGACATTTCGCTTCCTTTTCCGGTAAGACGCGGGATTGTATATTTAAGCTGGGCAAGTTCAACCTGAAGTTTACCTTCGCCCGACTTGGCGTGCAGTGCGAAAATATCGAGTATCAGCATTGAACGGTCGATTATTCTGACCGAATAATCGGATTTATCGCCGCTGTCGGGTTTGGATATTGCCTCTTCGATATTTCTTATCTGAACGGGAGAAAGTTCGTCATCGAAAATCACAAGCGAAATATCATTTGCGCGGCAGAGCTCGCCGAGCTCTTCGAGTTTTCCGCTGCCGATATAGGTCTTGGCAATCGGATTCGGAAGCTGCTGCACGACCGTACAGAAAAGTTTGCCCCCCGCCGTTTCGAGCAGTCTTTCGAGTTCGTCAAGAGATACCGCCTGCTCATGCGGATCTTTATCGGGGGTAAGCACCGAAACGAGAACGGCAAGCGGACAGCTTTTTTCAAAAGCGGAAATTTGTTCATCCATGACAGGTCTTATCTCCTTTCGTTTCAAAAAAGTATGCGGAAATCAAATCAAAAAAATATAAAATCGAAAAAGAGGCACACCGCAACTTTTGCATATCAAAAATCGCGAATGTGCCTCAAAAACCCAAAAAATCAAAAATACCGAATTATTTCTGCAGTCCTGCAAGACGCTTTTTGAATTTGTCAACGCGTCCGCCTGCGTCTACAAATTTCTGTTTGCCCGTGAAGAAAGGATGGCATTTTGAGCAAATTTCAACTGTCATATCGCCTTTCGTTGAACGGGTTTTATATTCGGCGCCGCACGCGCATCTGATTGTGCATTCTTTGTAATCGGGATGGATTCCGGCCTTCATCTTTAACACCTCATTTACTTAAAATATAATCGCTGACATTTTCGGAAAATCAAATCTTTTCCTTGATTTTCGCATCTTTGCCCTGCTTATCGCGAACATAATAGAGCTTTGCACGGCGAACTTTACCTGTACGAACTATCTCTACCTTTGCGACATTAGGCGAATGCAACGGGAAGGTCTTTTCGACTCCGCAGCCGTAAGCTACGCGTCTTACTGTGAATGTTTCGGAAATTCCGCCGCCCTTCTTGGCAATTACGATGCCTTCGAAAAGCTGAATTCTCTCTCTTACCTTACCGTCCGAAGCTACCTCGACGATTTTATTGTGAACACGTACAGTGTCACCGATTTTGAATGCGGGTACTTCTTCCTTGAGCTGCTCGTTTGTAAAAGCCTTAATAAGATCCATTTTCGGCTTCCTCCTTGATTTGGATAATCCCGGATGTTCGTGCAGAGCTATATGCAGAGGACCACCCTTCGTCATGTCTTATGACACGCAGTTCGTATTATATCATGCCGAAATAAAAAAAGCAATAGTTTTTTTGAAAAAAATAAAAAAAATTACGCTGCGGATTCTTTACATTTTACCGTCATTGTGGTATAATTTTGATGTGTGTGCAAAAATACAAGCAAATCTATCCTATTAAATGATTTTTTATTGAGGATTTTACATTGAAATACATTATTCTGTTTTTTCGGTCGGAAAATCAAACACAGGCCGATGCTTTTATAGGCGAATTCGAAAAATCGGACGCAAAAGAAGTCACTATCGGTCGCGGTCGTCTTTCGCTTGATGCAGACGGCAAATTCAAGATGTTTTCCGATCTCACGGAGGCCGCCGACTACGGTGTACGCAGTTTGGAGAGCGAAAGCGGCGCATTTATCGGCATTGAAAACAATGATTTGAATATGCAGTCTGTTTACTCCGACCTGATTTCGCCGCTTTACGGCCGTCTTACCGCCTGCGGCGAGCCTTACGCATTTGCGACGGTAGTCGGCAATGCGGATGAAAATGATGAAACGGCGGATTCAAAAAAATACTCTTACAAATATTCTTTGCTTACAAGTATGTCGGGCGGCGAGACCGAGCCGTCGGATGCGTCAAATATCCGAACGTCCGATTTTGATGATTTCGATTCTTTTTTTCTGTATGTAACGGGTTTAATCGGCGATGAGCATGCGGACAGCGAGAAAGCATCGACCGATTCCCTCTCGATAAACGAATTGCCGAACGACAAGAGCAAAGACGGCTCACGCCCTAAGAGAAACATAGTCGGAAGCATTACTTCATCGGTGTTTGACTGGTACGAGCTTTTTGCCTATGCCATTGTCGCGGTGCTTGTCGTTATGTCATTTTTCATCAGGCACTCACCCGTTCAGGGCTCATCAATGGAGCCGACGCTGAACGGAAGTCCGATATACGGTCAGGTGTCAAAATCAGAGAACTACGACGTTCTGCTTATTTCAAATATTTTCACTTTAAGCCGCGGAGACATTGTTATAATTCAGGAGCCGACACAGCCGACCGAGCCGATTGTCAAACGTGTTATCGCGATGGGCGGCGACACAATCAAAATCGATTTTACCACAGGTGCCGTTGAGGTAAACGGCGTCGTACTTGACGAAACATATACAAAAGAGCATGATGTGATGATTCGGCACGAGTCGCTTACTCCCGATGAAAACAACTGTTGGGAAGCGGTTGTACCCGAAGGAAGAATATTTGTGCTCGGCGATAACCGCAACAATTCAAAAGACAGCCGTTACTTCGGCTTTATAGATGAAAGATACGTAATAGGAAAAGCGGTATTACGGATTTTTCCGCTGAAACGTTTCGGAAAAATCGAATAATTTCGGTCTTTCATATTTTATAAAGAATAAAAGGAGAATATTCGTATGCCTTCCGAAATAATCCAGTGGTTCCCGGGTCATATGGCCAAAACAAGGCGAATGATGAGTGAATGTCTGCCGCTTGTTGACATGGTTATAGAAATACTCGACGCGCGCATACCGATATCCTCGAAAAATCCCGAAATCGACCGAATCTGCAAAAACAAGCCGAAGCTGATACTGTTTTCCAAATCAACCCTCGCAAATCCGACCACAGCGGAAAAATGGAAAAATTATTATAAAGATTTCGGCACACCGTGTATTTTCTGCGATTTCATAACAGGTGCGGGGCTTTCGGAAATCGAGCCCGCCGTCAAGTCGCTTCTTGCCGATAAAATCAAAAGAAACACCGAAAAAGGTATGGCAAACAAAGCGGTACGTGCGATGGTTGTCGGCATACCGAATGTGGGAAAATCTTCGTTTATCAACAAGTTTTCGAAATCGACAAAAGCGAAAGTCGAAAACCGTCCCGGTGTTACGGTTGACAAGCAGTGGGTAGTTACGCCGTACAAAATCGAACTTCTCGATATGCCCGGTGTGCTTTGGCCGAAATTCAACGACAGATTTGTCGGTGAAAACCTTGCGATAACAGGAGCGATAAAAGACCAAGTATTGAATACCGATGAAATAGCGGTAATACTCTGCAAGCGACTGCGCAAAATTGCACCCGACTTGCTCTGTGCAAGATACAGGCTCGAAATTTCGCAGATAGAAGATCTTACCGACTACGAGCTTTTCACTCTGATAGGCAAAAAGCGCGGATTTTTGATCGGCGGCGGTGAAATCGACGAAACGAGAACGGCGTCCGTGCTGCTTGATGAGTTCAGAAGCGGCAAAATCGGAAGAATTACCCTCGAATATCCGCCGAACAGACAGACGAAAAAAGAATCAGCCGATAAAGACAGCGAAAGCGAAAGGACCGACACATAATGCCGTCATATGAATATGAAGAAGCCGCACATCAAAACGGCTATAATATTGTCGCGGGGACAGACGAGGCGGGCCGCGGACCGCTCGCAGGTCCCGTTTTTGCCGCGGCCGTAATTCTGCCCGACGGTTTATACATAGACGGTCTGAACGATTCCAAAAAGCTTACCGAAAAAAAGCGCGAGAAGCTTTTTGATATAATATGTAAGGAAGCAGTTTCGTATTCGATAGCTTCGGCATCGGTTGAGGAAATAGACGGCATGAACATTCTCAACGCATCACAGCTTGCGATGAGAAGGGCCGTTGACGGTCTGTCGGTTAAACCCGATTTTGTGCTTATCGACGGAAATGTATCACGCGGATTCACGGTTGACACGCTTACGATAATCAAGGGAGACAGTCTGTCGATGTCGGTTGCCGCCGCATCGATTCTTGCAAAGGTCAGCAGAGACCGTCTATGTTATGAGCTTGACAAAATCTATCCCGAATACGGATTTGCCAAACACAAAGGATACGGCACGGCATACCATATGGGAATGATCAGAAAGTACGGCATATCGCCCGTACATCGGCGTTCGTTTATGAGTTTTCTTGAAAAAGATTCGGAGAAACGTTCATGAAAAATGTTAATTCGGATAATATCCAAACCGAAAAAGAAAACAGTCTCAAAATTTCGGGTGGCAAATTCGGATTCGGTCAATGCTGTGAAGGAGCAGCCGCCGATTATCTGAAAAGCAAAGGTTATGAGCTGATTTTCCGCAATTACCGAGTTAAAGGCGGAGAAATCGACCTCATTATGAAAAAAGAAAACATTCTTGCATTTATAGAGGTAAAAGCGAGAGCCAAAACCGACAATATCCGCAGATTCGGACGTCCCGGCGCCGCCGTGAATTATCAAAAAAGGCGGCATATCATATATGCCGCGGAAGATTATCTGAGAACGCATCCGAAAATCGGGCAGCCGCGAATGGATGTTATCGAGGTTTACTATGAAGTGTTCGACGACTGCATTGCTTTGGAATTCAATCACATTATAAACGCGTTTACAAAATAAGCAGCCGTGCGAAATGGGGAGTGAAAGGATATATCCATGAAAAAGATACTTCTTCTTGCAACCGGAGGAACGATAGCTTCCAAAAGCACAAAAAACGGTCTTATGCCGATGATAAGTTCGGAGGAAATTCTCGGATATGTACCCGAACTCGCGGAGGTCGCCGACATTGACGCACTTTCTCTTTTCTGCATAGACAGTACAAATATAACCTGTGATCACTGGATCAAAATAGCGGAAACGGTAAAAAAAGAATACGAAAATTACGACGGATTTGTCATCACGCACGGCACGGATACCATGGCGTATACCGCCGCCGCGCTGTCATATCTTATACAGCAAAGTCCGAAACCCATTGTGCTGACAGGCTCGCAAAAATCGATATATCTGCGTGATACCGATGCGCGCAACAATCTTATCGGCGCGGTTTTATATGCCTGCGACGATATGTCGAGCGGAGTATCGGTTGTTTTCGACGGCAAGGTGATAATCGGAACAAGAGCCAAAAAAACGCGCACAAAATCATTCAATGCTTTTTCGTCAATCGATTATCCCGAACTTGCAAGCATACGCGACGGACGGATTATCAGATACATCACCGAAAGATATTCGGGAGAACCCGTTTTCTACGAAAAGCTCGATTCGGAAATTTTTATATACAAGCTGATTCCCGGTGCCGATCCCTGGATACTCGACGGGCTCATCGGCAGATACCACGCCGTCGTGATAGAGTCGTTCGGCGTCGGAGGTGTTCCCTGCTGTGCAAACAGCGATTTCATCGGCGCGCTCAGACGTCTCGGGAATGCGGGCATAACGATCGTTATGACAACGCAGGTATCGCACGAGGGGAGCGACATGGAGGTCTATGAGGTCGGTCAGACTGCCAAAGAAGAGCTGAATCTTATGGAAGCATACGATATGACAATCGAGGCGGTTACCGCAAAGCTCATGTGGATTCTCGGTCAGACAAACGATTCGGGAAAAATCAGAGATATGTTTTACACGCCAATCTCTCACGACATCATCTGACGCGGGTTTAATATATTGCATTTTCAATTTCAAGATATCTGTCGCCGAGCGCGGCAAAACTTCAACAGAAAGGTTTATCCTCGGTTATGAATTACATAAGCACAAGAGATACCGCCGGAGTTCATGAAGCATCTGCGGCAGAGGCAATAAAAAAAGGGCTTTGCGATGACGGCGGTCTTTATATGCCGTCCGAATTTCCTCAAATTACAGATGAAATGCAGTCGACGCTCCTCGCATCGGACTATCCCGAACGCGCGGCAAAAATTCTCTCGCTCTACCTCCCCGAATACGGTTATGAGAATCTGCTGTCCGACGCAAAGGCAGCATATCTTACTAAATTCGACGGTGAAATCGCGCCGGTTAAAAAGCTCAACGACCGTATAAACATCCTTGAACTTTGGCACGGGCCGACCTGTGCATTCAAAGACATGGCGCTGCAGATTATGCCGCGTCTGCTTTCACGTGCTCTCGAACTAACGGGAGAAAGAAAAAAAGCTCTGATTCTTGTTGCCACATCGGGCGACACCGGCAAGGCGGCTCTTGAAGGTTTTGCCGATGTTCCGCAAACGGCGATTTCGGTATTTTACCCGGAAGACGGCGTTTCGAAGGCGCAGAAGCGTCAAATGCAGACGCAAAGCGGTTCGAATGTAAATGTAACCGCTATCGGCGGCAATTTTGACGATGCGCAGACCGGTGTTAAACGCATTTTTTCGGACACCGCGTACAGTGCGGAACTTGAATCACGCGGAGTCTTTCTGTCTTCCGCAAACTCGATAAACTGGGGACGGCTTGCTCCTCAGATTGTTTACTATATTTCGGCCTACTGCGATATGGTAAATGACGGCAGTCTTAAATTCGGAGAAAAGCTTGATGTATGCGTGCCGACCGGAAATTTCGGGAATATTCTCGCCGCCTACATCGCAAAAGAAATGGGTTTGCCGCTCGGAAAGCTCATCTGCGCGTCAAACGACAACAATGTACTGACAGATTTCCTGACCGACGGAAAATACGACAGAAACCGTCCTTTTCACACAACGGTATCACCGTCTATGGACATACTTATATCATCAAATCTTGAACGTCTGCTCTATCTGGCGGCAGGTCATGAACGCTGCGCGTACTATATGAACGAGCTGAAAGAAAACGGACGATACACGGTTGACGATGATGTTCTCGCAAAAATACAAGAGGATTTTGTCGGGCTATGGTGCGGCGAAACCGAATGTCTTGCCGAGATTGCATCTGTTTTCGAGAGATACGCATATCTTATAGACACTCACACGGCCGTGGCGCTCCGCTGCGCCGAAAGCTATGCCGAAGGAAGTTCGGAAAAGAATAAAATTCTCGTTGTTTCGACGGCATCTCCCTACAAATTCGCGCCCGCAGTCTGCCGTGCGCTGAATCTTGACGGCACGGGTGAGGACAGCGAAGTTTTCATGCGTCTGTCCGATTATACCGAAACAGCCATTCCCGAACCGCTTTGGGGCGTACTCACAAAGGATATAAGATTCGCAAACACAATAAGTCCCTCCGAAATGAAAGACGACGTGTCGCGTTTTATATCGTCGCTTGAAAACGAATGATTTTCCGAGCTCACAAAATGCAAATCGAAAACAGATAAACGCCGAAAAGCAAACGCAAGTTATATCCGGAAGGTATTGTCAAAAATGTCACTATATATTCTTTCGGACACTCATCTTTCGCTGAAATGCGAGAAGCCGATGGATGTGTTCGGAACAAGATGGAAAAATCACACCGAAAAAATCGCGATCGGTTGGAATAAAGCGGTCTCTGCCGATGATACGGTAATAGTCGGCGGCGACATATCATGGGGAATTTCGCTCGAAGAAGCATCTGACGATCTAAAATTCATTGCAAATCTTCCCGGTAAAAAAATATTTCTGCGCGGCAATCACGATTACTGGTGGTCAACTCTCTCCAAAAATCGGGCGTTTTTCGAAAAAGAAAAGATTGTCGGCATAGAATTTCTTCAAAACAATGCCATAGAAGCCGAAGGTTTCATAATCTGCGGAACGAGAGGATGGTACAGCGACAGTTCAAATGCTCCCGAAGAGGCGGACTACAACAAAATTGTCACGCGCGAGGCGCTTCGACTGCGTCTTTCGATCGATGCATCCGCTAACATGAACGGTGAGCGAATAGCGATATTTCATTTTCCGCCCGTTTTCGGCGACTATGTCTGCCGCGAGCTCGTTGATATTCTGCACGAATACGACATCAAGCGCTGCTTTTTCGGTCACATACACGGTCTCTACAAGATACCGCCGTCAACAACATTTGAAGGTATCGAATTCAGATTATGCTCATCCGATTTTCTCGAGTTCCGACCGCTTAAAATTGTTCATTCCGACTGTAAAGAATAACCGAACAAAAGCTTTTTATCAAATATACGGTTAAAACCGCACTTTTTTTCTCTAAATACTTGACAAAACAAGCATTTTGATTTAGAATACACAGGTATGCAGTATAGAAATTATGATATATCAGTTATCGGAGG
>CAZHPU010000047.1:0-10485 GCA_964534435.1 uncultured Lachnospiraceae bacterium
GGAGAGGAAGACGACAGACGCGCTCTCGACTCCTTTGATTTTTTGGATTTTCGCTTCGATTTTTGCGGCGCAGTTTGCGCAGTCGATATCGGTTAACTTATAGTGGCGTGTCATAATTATTTCCTCCGAAATTTTTACAAATTAAAGTATAAATTATTTTTTGTCTTCTTCTATGTGTTCAACCGCGCAGTTAATCAGCGTCTGAACGTGTTCATCGGCAAGCGAATAAAAGACTGTCTTGCCTTCCCTGCGGTATTTGATAAGCCGTGCCGCTTTCAGCACTCTGAGCTGATGCGAGATTGCCGAATCGGTCATTGACAGAACTTTTGCGATATCGCAGACGCAGAGTTCGTGTTCCCACAGAACACAGAGTATTCTGATTCTCGTATGGTCGCCGAATATTTTATAAAGTTCGGCAAGCTCGAAAATAGTATCTTCATCCGGCATTTTCGACATTACTTCTTTGACCGCCCCCTCATGAATCGAGTGGTAGTCGCATGTTTCGATTTCGTTTTCTTCGGTATTGTTCAAATTATTCACCCGCTTTCGGTTTCAAATTCGTTTGAACAATTGAATGATTGTTCATATATTCATAATAGCACGCGGATTATCATTTGTCAATAGTTTTTTTGATTTTTTCAAAAAAAATCAAAAAAAGAGTATTTTTTTGAAAAATCTATTGCAATTCGAAAATTATTATGATATAATCGGAAAGTACGGCAAAGGGGTGTAGTTCAGTTGGTAGAACGGCAGTCTCCAAAACTGCATGTCCAGAGTTCGAGTCTTTGCGCCCCTGCCAAAATGATAAATCCGAATTTCATTGCACTGTAACGGTGATGTATTCGGATTTATTTTTTTCTTAACTGTAATTATGAGATTTGCAGATTGTCATAAAACAAAGGAGACTGTATTATGGGAGTAATCAAAAGAATAATTGCAAACCATAAAGATAAAGCAAAAGTCCGTAATGACACGTGCGACAATCTGATTGTTCAAATTGATACGGCTCTGCAGGATATATCTATGTTACTATCCGATTCACAGTCTTTTATTGAACCGAGCAAGGAGACGGACTGGTATAATCGGAACACGGCACTGATGACAAACGTTTCTCTGCCGAATATAAAAAAATTAAAGAAGGCATCTCATTATAAAACTCTGCTTGAAAAGCAAGCGGAACTGTATCGCAGTGCCGTCTCTCTTAAACAGCAAATCAGCACTCATAACGAAACGGTTGCGACTGCCAAAATAAACAATGCATATGCACTAATCGGCGATGTAGAAGGGCGAAGATTAGACAGACAGCAAATGATTTGCATTGTTAAAGACGCTCATAATCATCTTGTGATTGCCGGAGCGGGAACGGGTAAAACAACCACTGTGGTCGGCAAAATCAAATTTCTGTTGAAATCGGGAAAATACCGTCCGGAGGATATTTTGGTATTGTCCTTTACCAATGCCTCCGCAGGCGAAATGAGCAAGCGTATTAAAGAAGAAACCGGCTGTAACATAGAAGCATCCACTTTTCACAAGCTCGGTCTGAATATTATTACCAAAGTAAACGGTATCGTTCCCAAAATTACGCAATTAAATTTGCGAAAGTTCGTTAAAGAGCAGTTGTTGTTGAATATGCAATCAGATGCATATTTAAATCTGTTAAGCACCTATTTGTTATATAATCGCGTTGTTCACAAGTCCGAGTTTGAGTTTAGAACACAGGCCGAATATGAAGAATATTTGCGAGATAATCCGCCAACAACTATAAATAATGAAGCAGTAAAAAGTTATGGTGAAATGGATATAGCCAACTTTTTAACACAAAACGGAATAAAATATATTTACGAGCACCCTTATAAACTCGATACACGCACAAGCGAACACGGCCAATATAAACCGGACTTTTATTTGCCCGAATATGATATATATATTGAATATTTCGGCATAAACAAAGACGGTGAAGTCCCGGCTTATTTCAAAGCCGCCGACGGAATGACGGCAAGTCAAACATATCGGTCATCCATGAAATGGAAGCGAGAAATCCACAGTACCAATAACACTGTCATGATTGAATGTTATGCTTATGAAAAGTTCGCCGGTTCTTTGCTTGAAAATTTGGAGAAGAAACTTGTTGCAAACGGTGTAACTCTTACGCCGAAAACCGCGAAAGAATTGTGGCAGCAAGTATCTGCCGACGACGATCATGTTCTCGAGGGTGTTACAGAGTTATTCGAAACGGTTATCAATCTTATAAAAAGCAACGGATATTCAATTCCAACTGTACGTCAGTTAAATGTCCGAAACAGTAATGCTCAAAGCAATAATACCATTCTAACGCTTATTGAGCCCATATTTAATGCATATTGTGCCTATCTGCATGAACACAACGAAATTGATTTCAATGATATGATTAACATGGCAACCCGATTTGTGGAGCAGGGAAAATATATCAATCCCTACAAATATGTCATTGTTGATGAATATCAGGATATTTCAAAAGCCCGTTTTTCTTTGCTACACAGCATGAGAAAATCAAATGATTATGATCTGTTTTGCGTGGGCGATGATTGGCAGAGCATTTATCGTTTCGCAGGTAGTGATATCGGATATATTTTGAACTTTGAACAATACTGGGGTCCCGCCGAAATCAGTAAAATCGAAACGACCTACCGTTTTTCTCAAAAACTTATCGAAATAAGCGGCAATTTCATAATGCAAAATCCCAAGCAAACAGCAAAATGCATTAAAGGAATCAACGATACCGCCGGGTTTGCTTTAGGTGAAATCAGCGGATATACCGATAAGTTCTCCATTGAGTTTATGGCTAAAAAACTCGAAGATTTGCCGAGAGATAGTAGCGTGTTCTTCATCGGAAGATACTCCTTTGATGCAAAATTGTTGAGTGATAGTGGATTGTTTGAATGTCAATATAATAATGTTAGCGGATTCGTGGAAGTAAAATACCGAAAGCGAAACGATCTAAAAATGAGTTTTATAACTGCACACAAATCAAAGGGCTTACAGGCAGATTATATCTTTATTATTAATAATAAAAAATCGAGAATGGGTTTTCCCAGCAAAATACAAGATGCTGCTATACTAAACTTATTACTCGATAATTGTGATCAATACCCATATGCAGAGGAACGCCGACTTTTTTATGTCGCTTTGACAAGAGCGAAAAGAAAGGTATTTCTTGTTACCGTCGCAAATCAGGAATCCGAATTTGTTGCAGAACTCAAAGAGCGGTATGGTGAAGAACTTAAACAGGAGCAATGGGAATGTCCGCTATGCGGCGGAAGGCTGGTAAAAAAGACAGGTCCGTACGGGGAATTCTTCGGATGTTCTAATTACAGAAGTTCAGGCTGTAAATATAAAAGAAAGATAATCAAGCCGTGATTGAAAAATGCGGGATTTTATGATATAATGGGAACGGATTTCCGCATTGCGAGGGTACATGTTTGACAATGCGGGAATTTAAGACTCACGGAAAAGGAATGACACAAATATGAAAAGAGCATTTATCGGCGGAATTATACTTGACGGAACAGAAAACATGGTCGAGCAGGTCGGAAAGGCGATAGTTGTCGACGGCGGGAAAATTGTCGACATTATTCCCGAAAATACGGTTCCCGACGGATACGAAAAAATCAATCTCGGTGGGAAATACATTCTCCCCGGTCTTATAAATCTGCATGTGCATCTTGCGGGCTCGGGAAAGCCGAAGAAAAAGCAGCCCGATTCGGTTAAGCTGGTTAAGCTCATCACATCAAATGCGCTTATGCGGAGCATCGGCAGAAAGCTGGTTGCGGGTTATGCCGAAACACAGCTGTTAAGCGGTGTTACAACCATACGCACGGTGGGCGGAATCGCCGATTTCGACAGCCGTATCAGAGATGAAATAAATTCGGGGAAGAAGCTCGGGCCGAGAATACTCGCGTCAAACATGGCGATTTCGGTACACGGCGGTCACATGGCAGGCTCACTCGCATACGAGGCATCGTCGCCCGAAGAGGCAGTCGGCTATGTAGACAAAATCGCCGCCGACAAGCCGGATCTCATAAAGCTGATGATAACCGGCGGTGTACTTGATGCCGAAAAGGTCGGCGAGCCCGGTGTGCTCAGAATGTCTCCCGAAATTGTGAAAGCCGCCTGCGACCGTGCGCACGCGCTCGGATACAAGGTTGCGGCACACGTCGAAAGTCCCGAAGGGGTTATGGTCGCTCTCGAAAACGGAGTCGATTCAATCGAGCACGGCGCAAAACCGTCCGCAGAGATGACCGAACTGTTCAAAAAGCGCGGTGCTTTTCAGGTTTCGACAATTTCTCCCGCTCTTCCCTTTGCGCTGTTTGACCGTTCGGTATCGCACGCCACCTACGAGCAGCAGGAAAACGGTAAAATCGTATTTGACGGAATCATCTCACTCGCGAAAGAATGTCTGAAAGAGGGCATTCCGGTCGGTCTCGGTACCGATACGGCCTGTCCGTATGTTACACAGTACGATATGTGGAGAGAGCTCTGCTACTATGTGAAATACTGCGGAGTCACGAACAAATTCGCGCTCTATTCGGCTACTCTGCTTAATGCGGAGCTTGCGGGAATCGGAGATATTACCGGTTCAATCGAAAAAGGCAAGATGGCCGAGATGATCGTCGTAGACGGCAATCCGCTCGAAAATCTTCGGGTGCTGAGAGAGCCGAAGGCGGTTATCATGCATGAGAGAATAATCGACTCACCGAAGCCGAAGAAAATCCCCGAAGTCGAGGCAGAACTTGACAAGTGGCTGTAAAAAATACAAAATACGCCTGTACGGTTTCAAAACCGTACAGGCGTGTTTTTTTGAGTCGGCGATTGTAAACGCGATTGGCGAATCGTTCCGATTCGCGTGATTTGCGCAAAACCGCATATTCGCGCCGCCGAAAAAGGTCAAAACAAAGTAAGTTTATACAAAAAAAAACGAACATTTTTTTGCAGTTTCTACAATTTTTTTCAAAAAAAGGCTTGCAATTTGTAAATGTTTCGGTATAATGAGAACGTAGGCAGTAAAATGTCAATAAAAAAGTTTGGAGAAAGAAAAATGAAAAGAAGAACAATCAGCCTGCTTATAGCGCTTATTATGGTGCTCGGACTTGTGCCGGCGGCAGGAATCACGGCATTTGCCGCAGAAGCAGATAGCGGATACACAACAGATACCGAAGCCAAAATTCTGGAATACAATCCAAACGCCGAAAACGGTATTAACCATAAGATCGGATATGATTTCAAAGGTTATGTCAACGATGAATGGCAGGGAGTCACTTTCAGCGATTACGGATTTGGCGCCTATGTTTACCACGGCACAGGTTTGGAAATAACTTCCACACCGACGTTTATAGCAGACGGCATGGCGATTCTTATCGAATATACCGTAAAAAACACCGGTAACACCACCGTTTCGGATTATCGCTTTTTCGTTGGGGCAGATACCGAGATTGCCGGAGATGACGCCAGCAAGAACGAGATAGTAGACGGCGTGGTCATTATGACCAATGAAGGAAAAAATATTTCGTTCTTCGCCCTTACCACAACAGAAGGCGGCGTACCTGTTGCCACCATGTATGATCCTAGCGATGGCAATAACGGTTTCGCTCAAGTTACATACTTTGCTGGTTATACTGACGCAGATCCGTCAACCGTAACAAGCTACAGCAGTGTCGATGACAGCGCATTTATAATTTATTTTAACAAGGACACACTCGCTCCGAATGCAACAAAAACATACACTCTGATTGTCGGTATGGGCAGCACAAGTAACATTACCGACATAATCGGAAAGGTCAAAAGATCCATAAGCGGCGCCATCGACTATGAGACCGAGACTCTCAATGATCTTCAAGCGAATGCAAACTTCGAAATCACGGTTGACGGTGAGGAGAAGTTATACAAAATCACCTCATCGTCGGAAGGAACGATTTCGCTTTCCGGCGTTGACAGCAACAATGTCGAATACGACTTTACCGGAAAGAAGATTTCAATCGTTCAAAAAGGCAACGGAGATTATGCGGATTCGGATCCCGTGATTATGGAAATCGCAGGACGTCCCGCAGCTCCCGACAGTCCCGAGGCTACCGCGAACGACCCCGTTGAAGTCGACGTAGCAGGTGTCACAACAACGGTAACCGGCATCACGGTCAGCGCGGTTGAAGGACAGGAATACAAAATCGGCGAAGGAAAATGGGTTAAGCCGGATGCCGACAACAAGGTGACATTCTCGAATCTCGAAGAATCGACCGAATATACGATATATACGAGAATCGCCGCAACAACATCCGCTCCCGCATCGCTCAGTTCAAACGGTACTACGGTTAAGACTAAGGCTTCAACGACATCGACAGATCCCGATCCCGATCCCGATCCCGATCCCGATCCCGATCCTACGGTTCCCGAGACAGAGCCCGAACCTACGGTTCCAGAGACAGAGCCCGATCCTACGGTTCCAGAGACAGAGCCCGATCCTACGGTTCCCGAAACCGAGTCCGAACCGACAGCTCCTCAAACAGGCAGCGGCATCGGTATTCTGCTCGCAATGGCGAGCCCCGCTATCGGCGGCGCGGTCGTTGCAGGCAAAAAGAAAAAACGCAACATTTAATTCAAGTATATTTTGATAATGCGGCTGTCATTCGGCAGCCGCATTATATTATGTTTTGCAAAAATCGATATGATTTTTCGGTTTTACGCTGTCAACCGATTGAATAAATTTTGTATATGTGATATAATTTAAACGGTCAAACAAAAAAAGAAAGGCAGAGTCACTGATATGGAATTCATAAACGAAGATTTTTTGCTTAAAAACGACACGGCAAAGAGACTGTATCACAGTTATGCCGAAAATATGCCGATAATCGACTATCACTGCCACATAAATCCGAAAGAGATTGCCGAGGACCGCAAATTCGGGAGCATAACCGAAGTTTGGCTCGGCGGCGATCACTACAAGTGGAGGCTGATCCGCTGCAACGGTGTAGACGAAAACGAGGTAACAGGCGACTGCGATGATTTTATCAAGTTCAAAAGATTTGCCGAGATGCTGCCGAAATCAATCGGCAACCCGATGTATCACTGGACGCATCTCGAACTTAAAAGATATTTCGGCTATAACGGCATACTGAACGCCGACACCGCGGCCGAAGTCTACGCGCTCTGCAACGAGAAGCTGAAAGACGATTCGATGTCGGCAAAAGGAATTATCAGAAGGTCAAATGTCAGGCTGATAGGTACGACAGACGATCCCGCAGACAGTCTTGAATGGCATGCCGAAATAAAAAAGCAGGGCGACCTCGACACCGCGGTTGTACCCTCTTTCAGGCCCGACCGTGCCGTAAACATCGAAAAAGACGGTTTTGCCGAATATATTCGCACGCTCTCGAAGTCGGCAGGCATCGAAATCACAGATTTTTCGGCTCTTACAGCCGCGCTTACAAAGCGTCTTGATTTTTTCTGCTCGCTCAGATGCAGAGCGTCCGATCACGGCATCGGATACATTCCGTTCGCGCCTGCGTCGATATCGGAGATTGATGAAATCTTCGGGGCGAGAATGTCGGGAAAAGAGATTGACAAATTACAGATTGAAAAATACAAGACCGCCGTTTTGCTCGCGCTCGGACGCGAATACGCGAAAAGAGGTGTCGTAATGCAGCTGCATTACGGAGTTCAGCGAAACACGAACAAAAAAATGTTTCAGACACTCGGTGCGGATACGGGATACGACTGCGTCTGCGCATCCGAATGCAGTGAGAAAATCACCGCTTTTCTGAGCGAGCTCGAATATGAAAATTCGCTGCCGAAAACAATCATATATTCGCTGAATCCGTGCGACAACGAAATGATCGATTCGATTATCGGCTGTTTCCACGAGGGCGGAATCTGCGGAAAAGTTCAGCACGGCGCGGCATGGTGGTTCAACGACACCAAAGAGGGTATGGAGCGTCACATCAAATCGCTTGCAAGCATTTCCCTGCTCGGCAGTTTTGTGGGAATGCTTACCGATTCGAGAAGTTTTCTGTCATACACAAGGCACGAATATTTCAGGAGAATTCTCTGCGGTATTATCGGCGAATGGGTGGAAAACGGAGAATATCCGAATGACGAAAAGGCTTTATCCGAACTTATCGCAGACATCAGCTACAACAATGCCGAAAAGTTCTTCAATGTTTGATATTACAAGCGAATACAAAAAAGCAGGGCTTAAGCCCTGCTTTTTTTGCTTTTATATTAAGTGTTTCAGGCGTTCTTCATTGCCTCTTCTACGGCAACGGCAACCGCAACGGTAGCGCCTACCATCGGGTTATTGCCCATGCCGATAAGTCCCATCATCTCAACGTGAGCGGGAACCGAGGACGAGCCTGCGAACTGTGCGTCCGAGTGCATTCTTCCCATTGTATCGGTCATACCGTAGGAAGAAGGACCTGCCGCCATATTATCGGGGTGAAGTGTTCTGCCCGTACCGCCGCCGGATGCAACCGAGAAATACTTAACGCCGTTCTCAACGCACCACTTTTTATATGTACCTGCAACGGGGTGCTGGAATCTGGTCGGGTTGGTCGAGTTACCGGTAATCGATACGCCGACATTCTCGAGCTTCATGATGGCAACGCCTTCGGGAACATTATCGGCGCCATAGCATTTAACAGCCGCGCGGGGTCCCTTTGAGAAAGGAGTTTCGGATACAACCTTTACCGTTTCGGTATAGGGATCGAATTCGGTCTTTACATAGGTAAAGCCGTTAATACGCGAAATGATATAAGCGGCGTCTTTGCCGAGGCCGTTAAGGATAACGCGCAGAGGTTTAACACGGACTTTATTTGCGTTGAGCGCAATCTTGATAGCGCCTTCGGCTGCCGCGAATGATTCATGTCCTGCAAGGAAGCAGAAACATTCGGTTTCTTCGGAAAGAAGCATCTTGCCGAGGTTGCCGTGTCCGAGACCGACTTTACGGTTTTCGGCAACAGAGCCGGGGATACAGAACGACTGAAGTCCCACGCCGATTGCGGCTGCTGCGTCTGCGGCTTTTTTGCATCCGCTCTTAATGGCGATTGCCGCGCCGACAGTATATGCCCATTTTGCGTTTTCGAAGCAGATAGGCTGTGTTTCTTCGGTAATTTTATAAGGATCTATTCCCTTTTCATCGCAGATTATCTTGCACTCGTCGATGGAGGAAATTCCGTATTCTTTCAGAACGCCGAGAATCTTAGCCTCGCGTCTTTCATAACCTTCAAACTGTGCCATTTGGGTATTCCTCCTTTATTATTCTTTGCGCGGGTCGATATACTTAACCGCGCCGTCTTCGGGTTTGAATCTGCCGTATGTACCCATAGCTTTCTTATATGCTTCGCCGGGCTCCATACCCTTTTTAATGAAATCGGTCATCTTGCCGAGAGATACGAACTCATAGCCGATTACTTCATCGTTCTCGTCAAGAGCCATTCTTGTGCAGTATCCCTCTGTCATTTCGAGATAACGGACACCCTTAGCCTTTGTGCCGTACATGGTGCCTACCATCGAACGTGCGCCTTTGCCGAGGTCTTCCATTCCCGCGCCGATAACAAGTCCGCCTTCGGAGAACGCCGACTGTGTTCTGCCGTAAACAATCTGCAAAAACAGTTCGCGCATTGCGGTGTTAATGGCATCGCAGACGAGGTCGGTATTGAGTGCTTCGAGAATTGTTTTACCGGGGAGAATTTCGGCTGCCATAGCCGCAGAGTGAGTCATACCCGAGCATCCGATTGTTTCGACAAGTGCTTCTTCGATAACGCCGTTCTTAACGTTCAGCGAGAGTTTGCAGGCTCCCTGCTGAGGTGCGCACCAGCCTACTCCGTGCGTATAGCCCGAAATATCGGTGATCTGTTTTGCCTGAATCCATTTGCCTTCTTCGGGAAGAGGCGCAGGACCGTGATCGCAACCTTTTCTTACGCTGCACATCTCAGCGACTTCGGCGCTGGTTGTGTAGGCATATTTTTCATTGCTCATAAATTTATCTCCTTTTAATGATTTGGAAAAGCCCTATGCTGAATTATACAATACTTCTTGAAAAAAATCAAGTGTCCGAACACACAAAAAGCGTCAAAAAGTGAATTTACGGCAGAATTAACATAAAAATGCCGCATTTTATATCTTTTTTTATCATTCGTGAGTGCGTGCCGATTACAGATTTAACCGAAAAATCGGCAGACCCCGAAAACAAGGTCTGCCGAACATTCATCAGGTCTGCGCCGCTCCGTCTACCGACAGAATTTCGCCGGTTACATAGCTTGCGAGATCGCTTGCGAGGAAGAGGAATACATTTGCGACTTCTTCGGGCTCGCCCATTCTTCCGAGCGGAATGGGGGCGCATACGCGCTTAACAAGTTCTTCGGGAAGATTTGCAACCATATCCGTACGTGTTACGCCGGGAGCAACCGCATTTACGCGGATATTATCGCGGCCGAGCTCACGTGCAAGGCTTCTTGTAAG
>CAZHPU010000048.1:0-10403 GCA_964534435.1 uncultured Lachnospiraceae bacterium
CACGGTTGCGGGAATAATCATAACGCTTGCCTGCCTGCTTTTGGCAGAGCCGATGCTCGAACTCATAAAAACGAAAGACGAGCTGATTGACGGCGCGGTTCTCTATTTCCGCATTTACGCGCTCGGGATGCCGGCACTCGCGGTATTCAATTTCGGCAACGCGGTGCTGAGCGCGCAGGGCGACACAAGACGGCCGCTTCTTTATCTGACGGTCGCGGGGATTCTCAATGTCATTCTCAATCTTTTCTTCGTCATTATCTGCAAAATGTCGGTCGACGGCGTATCGCTTGCGAGCATCATAACGCAGTATCTGTCGGCGGTGCTGATTATAATAAGAATGATAAAAAACGGCGGCGACTGCGGATTTTATTTTACCAAACTTAGAATAACTCCCGACAAGGCCGCGAGAGTACTTGAACTCGGAATACCCGCGGCACTGCAGAACGCGATTTTCGCGATTGCGAATCTGTTTATACAGTCGGCGGTAAATTCGTTTGACCATGTTATGGTCGAAGGAAATTCGGCGGCATCGAATGCCGATTCGATAATCTACAACGTCATGGCAGCCTTCTATACCGCCTGCTCGACCTTTATGGGGCAGAATCTCGGTTCGGGAAAGCGCGACCGTGTGCTGAAAAGCTATTTCATTTCGCTTGCCTATTCGTTTGTTTCGGGTGCGGTGCTCGGACTTCTGCTTGTCGCCTTCGGCGATATATTCCTCGCTCTGTTCACCAAAGACGCGGCGGTTGCCGACGCGGGAATGCAGAGAATCATGATTATGGGATTTTCCTATATGTTCTCCGCCCCGATGGACTGCACGATAGCGGCATCACGCGGACTCGGCAAGAGTCTTGTTCCGACAATAATCGTGATTATGGGCTCGTGCGTGTTCAGAGTAATATGGGTTTACACGATTTTCGCTTATTTTTCGACCATTCCGTCGCTTTATCTGCTCTATGTATGCTCATGGCTTATCACCGCGGGCGCCGAAATCATCTACTTTATCCGCGAATACAAAAAATGCGGTATTTCGGTATCTTCGGATAAGGCGGCATCCTGAAAAAAGAACAAACGCAAACGGCATCTCTTCTGTCGGACTCGACAAAAGAGATGCCGTTTATTTTTATTAAGTTACGCGTCACATCTTATGATAATATATCCGCCGTTTTTCTTTACGAAAAGTGTGAGCTCGGAGCCGTCAAGCGTGTCGGCATCGATGCCGTCGGCGTGGCTGATTTTTTTCACGGTAAAGCCGAAAACTCTGCCGCACATATCGGTAAATTCGATTTTTTCGCCGACATCGATTTTATCGGCAAAATCGAAATTTCCGCTTTCGTATTTTCCGCCTATTACAAGTGTTCCGTCGTAGACGCTTCCGCTGTATCTCGCAGGTCTGAACGCGAACAGAGAGCTGTTCCATTCGGCTGCAACCGGAAGTTTTACGCCGAGCCGCGGCAGTTCGAGCAGACCTATAAAATCGGTGCCGTCTATGTCATACGCCGGCATGGCGTTATCCGATCTTTCCTCAATCAGCCCGACACTGCGTTTTTCATCGGCGGGCATTGCCGCCTCGAGCAACTTTACCGCGCGGTCTATATCAATCTTTTTGCCGCTGTCTTTAAGGAAAATGACTATCGCGCCCGCCGCCGCAAGAACAATCAGGAGAAGTCCGACCGCGACAAACAATATCGGCAGTTTCTTCTTTGATTTAATCTTCATCTGCTTCGGCATACTTGCGGCGCACCAGACCGAATGTAACGAATGCCGCACCCGACAGTGCCATGATTATAAGATAAAGACCGATATTCGAGCTGTCGCCCGTTTTGGGTGAGCCGCCTCCGGTATACGCGTTCATCACATTGAACGTGTCTCCGTTTCTCTGTATTCCGACCTTGTATCCGCTCGGAACTTCGGTTTCGGTTACCGTCCACACGCTGCCGTCATCAACTGTCGTCCAGCTGTACATCCAGCCGTTTTCGGCATTCAGTTCGGTCACACCCTGAAGGATGCCGTCCTTATAGATTCCGACCTCGACAGACGTCGGGCGGCTGTTGTTTCCGTCGTCTTTCCATGTCTTTACGACCTTGTATTCTACCTCGCCTTTTGACGGCTTATCCTCCGACATCTTCGGCTTTGCGGTGACATCGTAAATCCAGCTGCTGTTTTCGTCAACGCCGGGAAGCGAAATCATAAACGACTCGAAAACATAATATGTCCCGTCCGATTCGGTTCTGACCGAGCTGACAAGATAAAGACCGACCGAAAGATTCTCGAATTTCACCTTGCCGTCGGCATCGGTTGCCGCCTCGTAATCGGGGGTTATATTATCGGCGAGAATGTAGGAGTTGAGAGTGAGCGTCATCTCATCCCACTCGGTTTGCGAGCTTGTACCCGTAACTTTGACGCTGTAATCGGCAAAAACGCCGTGCAGGCTGTATTCGGCATTCTCGGAAATGTCGGCGACATGATAGAGCTTGATATTTTCTCCTTCGAATGTATGTCCGTCCGAGCTGTATTCTATTTCAATCGTGCAGTCATCGCGCTGTTCGACCTTCCCTTTTACATCGGTGGTTGATGCCGCGAAAGCCGCCATTGCGGCAGACCAGAGCATAACAGCCGCCGAAAGCAGGCTGAACACGGGAAGCAGTTTTTTCATTACCGTTTTTCTTTTCATATCAGTTCTCCATCATCATTTATCGGAAGTTTTTTCTTAACGGGCTTAAAGAAAACATAAACAATCAGGGCAAAAAGTATCGGCAGGGCGACAATCGGGGTGACAATCAGTCTGTCAACTATATACGCCTCGGACACGACTGTCAGCGAGCGGCTGCTCTCCGACTCTATGCGGTGTCCGCGCACAAGAAGTCTGTGCGAATTTATTCCGTAAGGGGTGCAGGTGACGAGTGTGCATAAATCCTCGCCCGGCTCAATCGCAAGGTCGGAAACATCGTTCGGGAGCACGACTTTGATTTGGTCGACCTCGTAAACAAGGGTGCGGTCAAGAACGGTGATTCTGAAAACGTCCCCGACCTCCAATCTGTCGAGATCGGTAAAAAGTTTCGCCGACGGCAGACCTCTGTGAGCCGAAATCGCGCTGTGCGTACTCGCTCCGCCGACGGGAAGGCTTGTTCCTTCGATATGTCCGCAGGCGTGATTGAGAATCGACGCGTTCGTGCCGTGATATATCGGCAGTTTAACCTGAATTTTGTCGATGTCGATATATCCGATTATCCCGTTGTCGGCGGCGTTCAGACATTCGTCATAGCCGTCGAGCTTCGTATATTCGGTCATCGGGAAACTCAATGCCGCGAGCGCGCCGTTATAGCTGTCCGCCGCATCGAACATATCGGTATAGTCATTCGGGGTAAGGCTCTGCAAAAGCGTATCGTAGTCGACGATCGCCCTCGACTGAGTAATCGTGTTCCAGTAACTGCTGACCGTCGGATACAGAAGCACCGAGAGACCTACGAAAAAGACTGTCAGAAGTATCAATGTTGTGGTTTTTCTTTTTTTCATTTGAAACTCCCGTCAAATCGTTTTCAAAAGCAGGCAGATATACGGGTTATTTCGGGAACGCCGAAATATGCGAAAAGCCCATATATCCGCATCTTTTGCATACAGACAACGGCGGGAGACGGAGACGAACTCCGCCCCCCGTCGTCATATAATCGGAAGATGCGCGAAAAGCCGTTACAGCGATTCTTTGCTCATTCTCTTATTGGTTACAAGGAAGAGTCCCGCGCCGATAACCGCGAGCGAGCCGAGCACTACGAATACGGCTGTGCCGATGCTGCCCGTTTCGGGGAGAACGGTACCTGTGGAGTTTGCGATGCCGGATGCTACGCTGAGAGAATCTGCGGAAGGATTGGAAGCGACGCCGTTAACCGTTGCGGTTGCGGCTCCGTCCTCGGAGATGGTGATTATGATGCTGACATCTGCGGGAAGCGGATTGTATCCTTCGGGAGCTTCGGTTTCCTCAATCTGATATGTGCCTGCGGCGATTCCCTCGAATGCTGCCTTACCGTTTTCGTCTGTGGTAATTTCGGTAGCTTCGGCCTTTGTGTTAACCCAGCTTACCTTCTTTGCGGTGCTGTCGTACTTATAGTACTTTGTGTCCTTTTTGAGCACGAACTTTGCACCTGCGAGCTTTGTTGTTTCGGAGCCGGTCTGATACTTATCGATGTCGATGTTGAAGGTGTAAACCTTAACGTCAACTTCGCTTGTGGCTGTCTTTGTTCCGTCGGTAGGATCGTTGCTGTATTTGAGAGTTGCCTTGTTGGTTTCGGCATTTCTGTCGATTGCGGCATCATTGACGGTTGCCGTATACTCGATATTTACGAGCTTATCTACCTTTGTCTGATACTTTGTCATATCGATTGTAACCTTGAATCCGTTGCCGTCGGTTGCCACGGTAACGCCCTCACCTGCGGTTACGTCTGTACCGTCGATATAAACCTTAACGTCTTCGTTATAGGTAAGACCTTCGGACATTGTATCGGCTACATCGTATGTATAGCTGTCATAGCCTGTTGTCGAGGGAACGCTGCCCTTGATATTGTAGGTAAGAACCTGTCCGACCTCAACCGAATTATCGGCGGCGTCAACCGTCTTCTCGATTTCGGGAACGGCGTTCTTATCTTTGATGGTAACCGTCTTTGCGTTTGTGAGTTCGCATACGGCGCCTGTGCTGCTCGATACGAAGTAGTAGCCTCTTTCGAGGTTTGCGGCTGCAACGGTATCGCCGTCTGCGACAAATGCCGTGCCTTCGCCGAGAGCAGCTTCAAATGATTCGAAATTGTCTTTGATGTACTTTGCGAGAGTTGCGGGAGAGAAGCTGCCGTCCTGAGAAACAGTCCATGTTCCCTCGATGTTCTCAACGAAGCTGAGGCCCGAAACATTGCCGTCAAGCAGTGTCTTTACGGCTGTTGTTGCGGTATACGAATGGTTGTTGTTCTCGTCATAGCTGACCGAGAAAACTTTGTATGCCTTATAGGTTGTGTCTGCCTGGGGGTTGGAAATGATGATTTTGCCGTCGGCAACATTTTCGGAAGCGAATACGCCGATTCCGGCAACGACTACCATTGCAAATACAAGCAGCAGAGAAACGATTTTTCTTGTGGTCTTCATGATTCTTTCCTTTCAAAAATTATTATTTTTTATTTTTTTATTTATCGGAGAATTATTCGCGGTGCGGCATAAGTTTCGCATCACGTTCGGAGGCTGAACTTTATTCGACCTCCTTTTTATACCTGCGCCTCAGAATAATTCCCGCCACAACCGAGCCGACCATAAGTGTCAGTCCGATATATGTGAAAATGTCGGTTCCGATGCCGCCCGTTTCGGGCATTTCAACACCGGTTGTGTTGCGTACGGTAAATGCCGTGTCGCCGTCTGCCGTGAATACATAGGCATCGGCTCCGCTTTGAAGTGTGGTGCCGTCTTTTACAAACGCGACCGTAAATCCGTCCGAATTAAGCTCTCTTATCGTTATCTCGGTACCGACGGGTATGTCGGTTACCGTATAGCTTTCGCCGTTTGAGAGGCTGAATGTCTGCTTTTCGCCGCCCTCCCACGAAATCTCGAAGTTGAACGGGCCATATGTGCCGTCGGTGTCGGGTGCGACAACCTGTTTGGTTATTGTAACCGATGCCGCCGAGTTTTCTTTGTTGGTGATTGTATATGACAGCGGTGCGACTTTTGAAACTTCAAATGCCGTTCCCGATGTCGCCGCTTGAACATTGCCGTTCGAAATCGAGATATAGCGTGTATTGTAGGCGTTTGCCGAAAGCGTGCTGCCGCTAAGAGTCCAGTTATACGAATAATATCTGTTTCGACCGCTGGTACTGATTGATTTGGTTGAAATTATCGTGTATGTGCCGCTTCTGTATTGCAGTCCGAGATAATATCCGCTCGATACGTTTTGCAGTCTGAAGCTTCCGTCCGACTGCTTTACCGCAGTCCACTGAATTGTGGTGTCGGTATAATTCGAAGCCACAGCCGACAGCGATCCGCTGTTGTCTCTTATCGCGTATCCGTCGCTCGTCTCGAAAATATAGATATTGCCGTCTTCGAGCGATGTCACGTCAACCGTGCCGCCCATCTTCTCGATGCCATCTTTGGTATATCCGTCGGGAACTGTGTTCTCGTCGACCGACCAGTAGATTTCGGATCCGTCGTCCCATTCGGTCGGCAGATTCGAGAAGGTGTATGTCCAGCCGTTTGCCGAATTAAGTTCGGCGGTCGCATATGTGCGTCCGTCTGCTTTTGCGACTGCGGTTACCGATGACGGGAGTTTTGAAGTATCGGTTATGTCGTTGCCGTCCGCGTCTTTCCAGACTTTTGTTACGGTGAGCGAGGTTTTCGCGCTTGATTCGTCGGGCTCTCTCGTATCGACGGCGAAAACAAGTTTGCCGTTGTTGCCCATGACAATCGTTACGGTATCGTCACTGCTTCCCACCGAAATCTCGCGGTAGGTCGCGCGTGTCGCGGTATTGTTCGTATCTTTATTAAAGCTCTCGCCCGCGTAATCCTCGTAGTAGGGATTGTTTGTTATTTCGCCGCTCGCCTCGGTCGGATTGATTGTCGCCACCGCGTTATCGCCGCCCGTATAGGTGTTGGTGTAGAATGTCAGGCTGTCCGAGCTGTCGGTCATATCAAGCACCGATTTTTTCGACTCTTCGGTAAGGTCAACCTGATAGAGAAGTCTTACCGGGAGCATATCGTAATACCAGTTATTCGCTTTCGCGTGAGTATATTCGGGGAGAAGCGATGACGGAATATGCCATGTCACACGCTGATTTCCGCCGTCGGTCTTATCGACCTTGACGGTTATCTCGGACAGCGGCACCGAATCTGCGTACATATTTGCCTTTACCGTCTTTGTTCCGCTGTATCTGTATGTGTCGACTCCGTTTAAGCTGTCGACAAGGCTCATATCGTAATTCGTGCCGTCATAGCGGAGAACGAAGCCCGAGCTTATTTCCATGCCGTCGCCGATTACATCGGTTATGACAATATCGTTGGTCGTTTTCTGGCTGCTTGAATAGATATATTCACCCGCGTTCTCACGAACGAAGCTCTTAATCTTCGATGTAAGTTCGGGGTTGAATGTGGTTGTCGAATATGTGCCGTCGCAGAACTGATATTCCGTATCATAAAGATCGGTATAGCTGCTCGGGAAGCCGGTACCGTTTTGGAACTTGGTCTGTGCGGTACCGTATGTGTCGTCAAGGTTCGCGATATTATCGTCTGTCGGGTTAAGCAGAGCCTGAAATCCGGTGGACGAAACGTCGTCGCCGATACCGATGGTGTACATCTTGGCATTGTCGAAATATGCTTTCGAAATCTGCGATTTGTAATGATATGCCGAAAGAACCGTGTAAAAGAGTTCGTCGTCCGACATATTGCCGTCATCGCTGGTTTTGGTTGTGCTGTATTCATATTTGTTCGTGTCGTTTGAACAGCTTGCAACCTCACCGTCGGTAATGAGAATGACAATCGGTATTCTCTGCACTTCTTTGCCGTTTTCGCTTACCGTTCTGCTCGACTCGAGGGTAGATGTCAGCATCTGCGCCGCCTGATAAATGCCCGAAGTCGTATAGGTTCCCTGGGTAAAGTTTACCGTGGTGGATGTTGTTCCGGTAACAGACGAATTTGTCGTTACCGAACACTGGGTTGCGGTCGAGCTTCCGCTGTATGTAAGTGTATCGGCAGTCTGCGCGCCCGTATATGATCCGATCGGAAGAATCACGTTCGGTGTGCCCGAAAACGAGGCAATGCCGAAGCGGTTATTTTCATTGAGCTCCATTACATAGCTTGCAAGCTCATTAAGAGTGGCGACCGCATCCGAGCCTCTCGTTATTCCGCTTTTTACCATCGAGCTTGACATATCAAGCACGAATACCACATCAAGCGGTATACGCACGATTGTCGTGCTCATATTCTCGTACTGCTGTCCGAGAGCCGACAGAACAACCGAGAAGGTGTAATTATCGTATGTCGTAAAGGCGGCGTAATCGTCTTTGCCGAAAACAACCGATTTATCGGTCAGCACCTTGCCGTCGGCAGTCATACTGCCGAGGAACTCGTCCTCGATATTCGAAGTCGATTTATCCGAGTATGCCGACACGCCTATCTGTGTGCCGCTGTCGGAGGTCACGGTCGTTTTGTCGGTTATCGCATCCGACACGCTTCCGCTGCCGTCTGTTTTCTTTGTCGGCTCTGTTTCGGTCTCGTCCGCATCAACAGCTGCCGCATTGACCGGATTTATAAAACATTCGCTCGTGTGGGTATGCTCGGTCTTTGTGCAGATAAGTCCCTGCGGTTCTGTCGCCGCGACCGTCTTTATGCAGTCGTCGGTATGCTGATGGTAAACCGCTTTGGTTTTGCCGCAGGTGAGTTTGCCGTCGGTGTAGCAGTCATCGGTGTGCGTATGTTCCGACTGTTCTTCGAGTGTGCAGATAAGCTCGCCGTCGTCGTTGAAGCAGCTGCTTATATGCGTATGAACGATATAGTCGGCAAGTTCGCAGATAAGACTGCCGTCATCGCCGTAACATTCGTCTGTATGAGTATGCAGATTTTTCCGGACCTCGCAGTCGATAACCTTATGTGCGGGCACGCCCGGAGTTTCATAGCACTCATCGGTATGAACGTGCGCTTCGAGTCCGCAGTAGGTGGCCTCCGAAGTTTCAAGTGTTATCGCCGGAAGTATCATCGCATAGGTGGTTACAAAAACCGCAATACAGACAAGTACCGACAGAATCCGATACCATACGCTTCTTCGCTTATGTAAGCCGTTCAGTTGTTCGGCGCGAGTCTGAATATCCTGATTCATAAGCTGTCTTTTATCCCTTCGTTAAATCGTTATTTGCAATATTTCCGAGCTTCTTTCTTCTTTATTATATGTGTCACTTTATGCCGCCGAAGCTTTTAAGCGGCCAAACTCTGAAAACGATTTTACCGACAATCTCGCTCTGCTCGACACATCCGATACGCTTATCACGCGAATCGACGGCTTTTTCTCGGTTATCTCCGAGCACGAAATATGAATTTTCGGGCACGTTATACGGATATTCGATATTCGACGACGATCCGTAGGATTTTTCCGAGATATAATCTTCTTTAAGCAGGCTGTTGTTGACATATACATTGCCGTCCTCATCGATTGTTATCACATCGCCGGGGCAGCCGATTATGCGCTTGACAAGGACGCTGTTGTTGAAATAAAAGGCGATAATATCGCCGCGGGAGAATGTTCCCGACTTGACCGACACCACAATGTCGCCTTCGTAAAGAGTCGGATTCATCGATTTGCCGTAAATCTGAAGCACGGGAAGGAGCAGCGTTGCGATAAGCACGCTCACTGCCGATACGATTATCAGCGCGTAAAGGGTGCTGCGGAAAACTTTTCTGTATCTGCTGCGGTATTTCTCGCGTCTGAGCTCACCCGAAAGTTCGTCGATTGTCGGGATATTCGGCTGTCCGCTCTTTTCGGTGCTCTCTGTCCGACGCATCACTTTGCACCGTCCGAATCCGCCGATTTTCCGCTGTCCGCGTCATCGGCTTTGCCGTCGGCGTTATCGACGCTCTCGGCACGCATACGGAGAATATCGATATACTGCTTTGCGGCGGCATCGGCATCCTCGAACACGCGGTTAAGCCGCAGGGCGGCCTCGGCAAGACTGCCGGCATCGGTTACGGCGACATCCCGACGCGCAAGCTCTTTTTTCGCGCTGTCGAGTTCACGTTCGACACGTTCGAGTTTTTTCGCGGTCGCAATCAGCATTTCGAGCAGTTCGGCACGGCTGAGTCTTTTCAGTTCTTTTTCGGTCATATCCGTGCCTCTCTTTCGCTTTTTTTCAACCTTTTTATTATAGATTTTGTTTGTTAATAATCATCCGAGTTTGCTGTAAAGAAATTGTTACGGAAATTTTCGGGAAAACCGCCGAAAAATTCAGCAAAACCGAAAAAAATTCTCGGAAAATCAAAACAAAAAATTATTGCCCGTTTTCCGCGCACATTCCATGCACGAAAGTACAAAAGAACATTGCAAAAACGAACAAAATGAAATCTGTGAGAGCAGCGTCCGACAAACCGTTTTTCTATTTAATTGCCTTCCGCTTTATAGGTTTCGGTCTGCCGACTCTTTTTTTCGAAAACCGCAGTCGCAGAACCGCAAGACATACTCACAGAACCGTTCAGATTTATACCACAAAATCGGGGTTATGTCAACACTTTTATCCGATTTTCTACCCTTTAATCATATTTTTGTCTGAAATTATCCGCGTTTTGTGCATTTTTTCAAAAATCTATTGACATATTTCGCTTTATTTGCTATAATCGCGAAGGTGCGCCGCGGCGTGCCTTCATTTTTTCATTTACGGAGGAAACTCATTTACATATGA
>CAZHPU010000049.1:0-10312 GCA_964534435.1 uncultured Lachnospiraceae bacterium
CGTCAACTACCAAAAGATGCTTCATAACAATCTCCGTTTCGTATTCTGCCGATAATTTCGGCAAAATCACAGATTTTTTATGCGGATAAACCGCGCAAATCCCGTTCGGGGGCTGCGGTAATCCGCAGTCCCCGTCTCTTTTATCAGTTATTGCTTGCGCCCGACTGTCCGAGAACGACCTTGATGATAATCGTAGTCGACTGTTCACGCAGTACGGTTACCGAAATCGTGTCGCCCGCGCTGTAATTCGAGAGAACACTCTTGACATCGGCAAATTCGGATACTTCGGTGTCGCCGACATAGAGAATCTTGTCGCCGTACTTAAACTCTTCCGAGCCGTCGGCATATCCTGCGACAGAAGATGCGTCGATTACATATACGCCGGTGACGACTGTCTTGCGTGAGAAGCCCCAGCTGTCGCGCTTTGTCTTTGTGGCGTACTGTTCGAGTTCGGGATAATAGCCCGCGCTGAAAATGTAGTTGTAGTTATCGCTTGTGACGGTTACGAGCGACAGACCGAGCTGAGGACGGCCTGTTACATAGCCGTTTGCGACAAGTTCGTCTGCGACCTGCTTTACGGTTGTAATCGGGATTGCGAATCCGATGCCCTCAACGCTGGTGCCTGTCGATTTCGCGTTTACGATGCCGATAAGCGAGCCGTTGATATCGAACAGACCGCCGCCCGAGTTGCCCGGGTTGATTGACGCGTCTGTCTGGAGAAGAGTCATCGACTGACCTTCAACCGTGATGTTGCGTTCGAGTGCCGACAGAATACCGGTTGTTACCGTTCCGCCGAGAACACCGAGCGGGTTGCCGATTGCGATTACCGTTTCGCCGAGCACAAGATCGGTGCCTCTCGCGACTACCGGTGTAAGTGTCACGCCGTCGGAGGGTGTGATTTTAAGAACGGCGACATCGGTCTTCGAGTCGGTGCCGACAACGTCTGCGGCGTAGGTCGTGCCGTCTTCGAGTGTTACCTTAATGATGTTTCCGTCTTCGATAACGTGGTTGCAGGTTACGACATATCCGTCGGCTGTCCATATAACGCCCGAGCCTGCCGATGTGTACTGGTTGACCTTTTCGTTTTCCTCGTTAAGATAGGTGTTTATCGTAACAACCGAGGGATGCGCTGCGGCAACTGCGGCTGTTATTGACGATGACTGATTCTCGGCCATATTTTCGATTGTCGTCGTGTATTTTTCGACTACGGTCGATGCGGACGGCGTTTCGGTCTGACTGTTGTCGCTGTTTTTGTTCTCGCTGCCGCTCTTCGCATAGGAGGCCGCGAGGAATCCGGCGACACCGCCGAGTCCGCAGGACAGAACAAGGCAGATGCAGATTGCGGCAATCAGTCCGCCGTGATGCTTCTTTTCTTTCTTCGCCTTCTTGCCGGAGGGTGCGTCCCGATAGGAGTAGCTGCCGCTTCTGCTGTCATATCCGTATTCGTATTCGGACCTTGCGCCGAATCCGCCCGCGCTTGACGCGCCGTAATAGTTTGCGTTTGTGCTTGTATTTGCGTTTGCGTTGGTGTCGGTGCCCTCGTTTGTCTCGGTATTTGCCGATGTATTCGCGCCCGATTCCGAGCCGTTCTGTGTGAATTCGACTCTTCCCTCGACCACATCATCTTTGCCGAGTGAATAGCTGCCGCTTTCGGCATTCGGTTTATTTTCGCCGTTTTCGGTGTTTATATTGTTGTTTTCGTATTCGTCGATCATAATATTTATCCTCCCTTTCGGTTTGTGACTACATTATAAAAGTCAAATGTGATTGTTTTATGACGGACAGCCAAAATAAATATGAAAAAATGTGTTTTTTTCGAAAAAAAGAAACAGACCGACAAATTATCGGTCTGTTTCCGTGTAATGCGTTTATTTGATGAAAAGTGCGGCTTTGAGATTTCTTATCTCATATGTTTCCGCAGAGCTGCCCGCCACAACTCCGAATGATGTGTATCCGACAAAATCATTCGCATTCGTGTTGACCTCGGTATTGTTGTTTGTGATAAATACCTCGAACTCGTGCAACCCTGCCTTAAGCGAAACGCCGACCGACCAGTCAATCGAGCGGCCGTCGTATTCCTTACCGTCAATCACAAGAGTAAAGTCGCCGTAGCCGTCATTGCCTGTCACTCCGTCAATCTCGCAGTTGGCGTCAACCTTGAAATTGACATCGTTGTTGAGGAAAACGCTAAATTCAAGCATATAGGTGTCGCCCCATACGGTCGTTATTTTCGAATCGTCGCAGACCGCGCCGGTTGCGCCCCATCCGATTGAATTTGCCGCCTGAGTGATTACATATGTCTGATTATCGGAGGAAAGCGTCCAGCTGACATTATTGTCGTTCGCGCCGTACTTTCTGATTTTCGCGGGAAGATACTCGGCGTATTTCGCGATATAGTTCTTATTTCCGTAGCTTCCGCTCTCGATTGTCAGTGTCTTTACCGCATCCGATGTTTCGTCTTCCATCCAGCCGACGAAATAGTAGCCTTCCCTTGTCGGGTTGTTGAGCGTTATGTCGGAATCGGTGATTTTGTAGGTCGAGGGATTGGTTTTGCCGTTTCCGAGTGTGCCCTCGCCGATATCATAGGTGATCTTATATTCAATCGCTTCCCATTTTGCGGTAAACGTGAGATCGTATCCGACCTGCGTGTAGAAGCTCGGCTCGTTATCGGCATTATCATACCAGCCCTTAAATGTGTAGCCGTCTCTTGTGGGATCTCCGCCTTCGAGAGTCGGTACCTCTCCGAGATAATCGACGATGCATACATCGGTATAAGTTCCGTCGCCGTAATAGTCATAGGTTACGGTGAGCTTGTCGTACAGATTTACCGTACCGCTTACATTTACCGTGCAGCTTGCGGTTTTGAGTTCGGCATCCTCTGCGGCATCTGCCGAAATCGGCATTACGATTATGACCGCGAGCACGAGCATGAACATTCCCGCGCACTTTCTGCCGTTTTTGCCCGAGAGAGCAGCTGCGATGACAACCGCTGCGCAGACTGCGGCGGCGATTATGTAGCCGACAGAATCACTTCCCGTCTTGGGAGCGGGCTCGGGATTCACATATTCGGTAAAGTCGAATACAATATTCGAATAGAGTCTCTGACTTCTTTCGTTCGGATCCTCAAGTTCGGTCGAATAACTGAGTTTTATTTTAACCTCGGTATCACTGTTTGCCTTGATTATTACGCCCGCGGTATCGGAGTAGCCGAACGAGAAATAGTCGTTGTTGTTTGTGTCGTATACCGACGAAATGTAATAGTCGGTGTCACTGCTGTTTTCGAAGGTGAAAAGAAACTCCGCGCTCTCGTCAATATAGTGAAAAGTAAGTCCCACATTGACGCTGTTATCCACATATGAGAATGTGGTTACTCCTCCGGAAAATTCGCCGAGCGCAGCGCTTTTCAGCGTAATCGGCCGGTTATCCTCGGCTGCCGATACCGCTCCCGCCGCGAAAATGCCGACGAGTGCCGCAACCATCAGTGCCGCCGTCAGAAGGAGGCTCAGAATTTTTCTTGTCTTTGTCATAGTTTTGTCTCCTTTTTATTTTAATTTTTTTGATTTTCTCAGATGGTTATTTCGTGAACTTATACACGGTAATCTGTCTGTATTCCTCACCTGCGCGGAGCACGGGCGACGGGAAATTCTTCTGATTGGGCGAATCGGGCATACGGTTGCATTCGAGAGCGACCGCGCCGTTCTTTATCTGCTTGATTCCGCAGAAGAAGGGGTTGTCCTCTGTCATAAAGTTTCCCGTATACATCTGGATTCCGCCCTCTGTGGTGAAGATGTTCATCTTTATTCCGGTAACCGGTGACTCAACCGTGCACATCCATTCGGGCTCTTTCTTCTCTTCGCCGTTTCCGCGTACGAAGCAGTGATCGTATCCGCCCGCCGTCTTAAGCTGTTTATCGTCGGCATCTATGTCGCGGCCGATGGTCTTGCCCTCTCTGAAATCGAAGGGAGTTCCCGTGACATCGGCGATTTCACCGAACGGGATAAGTCTGTCGTTTACGGGTACATATTTTCCGCAAGCCGATGTCAGCTTGTGGTCGAGGATTGTTCCGCCGACTCCCGAAAGGTTGAAATAGCTGTGGTTTGTAAGATTTATGATCGTGTCTTTATCGCTCTTTGCCTTGTAATCGATGTTTATCGCGTCGTTTGCCGCCGTGAATGTAACATAAACGGTCAGCGCACCGGGATATCCCTCTTCGCCGTCGGGTGAGAAAAGCGAAAGTGTTACCGATGCCTCGTTTTCGGTTACGTCTGTTCCGACAACATCCCATACTCTTGCCGAGAAGCCGACATTGCCGCCGTGCAGATGTTCTCCGCGTGAGCTTTCGTTGCAGGCGAGCTTGTATTCAACGCCGTTAAGGCTGAACTTTCCGTCCGAAATGCGGTTTGCGTATCTTCCGACTGTCGAGCCCTGATAGCAGGTATCTTTAAGCTGTCCCTCGAGAGTGTCGAATCCGCAGATTACCGATACGCCGTCGTAAATTGCCTTTTCGATTCTCGCACCGTAGGTTGTAACGGTAAACTCGAGTTTGCCCGATGACAGACAAAATCCCTTTACGGCAGTGCCGTCCGGCATTCTGCCGAACAGAAATTCATGTACGCTTGCTTTTGACATATATATTCCCTGTCCTCTCTTTTCGGTTTTTTTAGCTATTATACGTCTTCTTGTCATTGTTTATTTTATCCTAACCTCCGACGTTTGTCAATATGTTTTTGAGTAATTTGCGAAAATCGGCAGCTTTTCGGCTTTTCAGTTTTTGAGCGACTGAATAGGCGCGGGGATTCTGCCGCCGCGGTGAATGAATTTCGACGGACTGTACGGCGGCACCTGCATCACGGGTGCCTCTCCGAGAAGCCCTCCGAAGCTGATGCTCTCTCCCACCTTTTTGCCGATTGCGGGGATAAGTCTTACCGCGGTCGTCTTTGTATTCACGACACCGATTGAGATTTCGTCGGCGATGATTCCGCATATCACATCGACGGGTGTGTCGCCGGGAATCGCTATCATATCGAGTCCGACCGAGCAGACCGCCGTCATCGCTTCGAGCTTGTTTATCGTAAGCGCGCCGCAGGACGCCGCCGAAATCATGCCCTCGTCTTCGGATACCGGGATAAACGCGCCCGAAAGTCCGCCGACATGTGAGGACGCCATAACTCCGCCTTTTTTCACGGCATCGTTGAGCAGGGCAAGACAGGCGGTTGTTCCCCATCCGCCGCATTTTTCGAGTCCCATCTCTTCAAGCACGCGTGCGACGCTGTCGCCGATTGCGGGAGTGGGCGCGAGCGAGAGGTCGACTATGCCGAAAGGCACGCCGAGCTTTTCGGCGGCCTCGCCCGCGACAAGCTGTCCGACGCGGGTTATCTTGAAAGCGGTGCGCTTTACCGTATCGGCAAGCGCCGACAAATCGCAGTCGCCCGCCCGTCTGATTGCCGACGCAACCACGCCGGGTCCGGATACGCCGACATTTATAACCGTTTCGGGCTCGCCCATTCCGTTGAACGCGCCCGCCATAAACGGGTTGTCCTCGGGAGCGTTGGCGAAAACGACGAATTTCGCGCAGCCTATCGAATCGCGGTCGGCGGTCAGCTCTGCGGCTTTCTTTATAATATCTCCGCATTTTATAATCGCGTCCATATTGATTCCCGCTTTTGTGGACGCCACATTGACCGACGAGCAGAGAAAATCGGTTTCGGCGAGCGCTTCGGGAATCGAGTCGAGGAGTGCCTCGGCGTTTTTCGACATTCCCTTCTGCACAAGCGCGGTATATCCGCCGATAAAGTTGATGCCGAGTGTTTTCGCCGCCCTGTCGAGAGTTTTCGCGAGCTTTACGTAGCCGTCGCTGCCGCATTTTCCGCCGATAAGCGAAATCGGTGTAAGCGACACTCTTTTGTTGATTATCGGAATACCGTACTTTTTCTCGATTTCCTCGCCGACTTTTACCAGATTTTCGGCTTTTTTCGTTATTTTGTCGTAAACATTGTCGCAAAGTCTCGCGGTATCGTCGGACACGCAGTCATAGAGCGATATGCCCATCGTTATGGTGCGTATGTCGAGATTTTCCGAGCGGATCATGTTTATCGTTTCGAGTATGTCCTGTCTTGTTATCATCTGCATTGTCGGTCACCCTCATATATGATGCATTGTGTTGAAGATTTCCTCGTGCATTACCGATATCGAAAGTCCCGCTTTTTCGCCGATTTCCTTTGATTTATCGACAAAATCGGTAAACGGAACGGTAAGCGAATCTATATCGGCAATCATTATCATCGCGAAATATTCGCCGAGCACGCTCTGCGATATGTCGACGATATTCACGCCGTATTCGGCGCACATACCGCTGACTTTCGCGACTATTCCGACTCCGTCCTTGCCTGTTACGGTGATTACAGCTTTCATTATATGTAAATTCCTTTCAGGTTATATCCGAAAATTTGATGTCCTTGTATTTGTCGGTGTATTTGACCTCGAGCCCCTCCGCGGTTTCTTCGACAAGACCGAAAAATTCTCTTTCGAGATATCCGCTGCAGAAGGTGGTTATGAAATAATCGTCTATATATTCTTCGTCAAGTTCGAGTCTTTTCACTATCAGAAATCCGTCGGCGGTATCGAGAACGCCGCTTCTCTGTCCGATTTCGAGCGAGACAACCGCCTCCTCGAAATACTCTTTCTGCTGAGTGTAGGTGAACGCGTCCGATTTGCCGTACTGTATTCCGAGCCCGTAAACCGTGCGCTTATCCTCGTAAATATCGGCAAGAGAGACATCCTCGCTGTATTCGGTGAGCAGTTTTTCGGCGTATTCCCTGCGGCTCTCTTTCTGATCGGACGAATATGTTATAAGCAGATATTCCGCCGAAAACCAGTTGCCGTCGGCGATGTCCCGCTCGATTGTCGCGTTGTCCGATTTGAATATGCCGGTCTTGCTGTCGGTCAGATAATCGTAGAGCTTGTCGCAGATAAGCTGTATTTCGTATATTCTGCGGACGACCGCTTCGGTCACGTTGGCTTCGGCGAGTCCCTCTTTGTATGCCTCTTCGTCGCCGCCGTACTCTTCCTTGATGTCCTCAATCTCCTCGTCTACTGTCTTGTTGTCGTCCGAGTCGAGTTTTATGTCATATTCTTTCGCGAGCGAAAGATATGCCGCAAGTTCGGTCAGCGATGACAGAATGTTTTCGCTGAGCTGCGACTGCAGTTCGGGATCTGTTTTGAAATCCTCGGCGGTGATGTCCGAATATCCCTGCATATAGTTCAGCGCGAAATAGCGCAGCATATCGTAGGAAACATCGAGTTCGCCGATTGTCATCACCTTTTCGGTGCCGCTGTCCGAACATCCGACAAGCGGCAGCACAAAAAGTACTGCCGCGATGACTATGCAAACGGGTTTTACAAGCCTCATTTTGCTTTTTTTCATAAATAAATCAACCTCTTGAATTATAGTCGACCGATACGCCGTTTATGACATCGATTGCCGCCGAAAGAACCTTTTCAACCGAGCCGTTGACAACATAGAAGCTGCCCGACTCGCCGCCCGATTTGCCGTCCTCGTCGATATCCTCGATTGTGAGCAGCGATCTTCCGTTTGTCAGCTTATAGAATCTGTAAATTCTCGTAACGCTGTCGCGGACGTAATCGATTTCATCGGTTTCGTTGCCGTCATCGTCGGTTTTATAGATGTTTTTCTCGATGGTCTTTATTTTCACGGTCGCAATCGGATCGCTCTTCATAGCCTCCGCAGCCGCGTCCGAATCAACCTCTTCGCGTATGCTCATTCCGACGAGTATGCGGTAGTATTTTCTGAAATTCTGCGTATCGACGGTTATGCCGCTGTTTTTCTCGACAACGGCAAGCGTTTCGCCGCTTGTGTCAAGACAGAAAGAAGCGTTGACATTCTGCTCTCCCTCTCTCTTGTCGTTTTCGACTCCGAGATCGTTATACTTCCCTACAACCTCGATTGACTCGCAGTTGTCTATCTGCAGATAGAAAACGTTGCTCGATATGAAGTTCTTCACATCCCACGAGAGAAAATAAACATCCGAAAGTTCGACTCTGCATATCGTGTTGAATACGAGAGAGTAGGCGTAAAGATAGCTTCCCTCCTGCACAGGGCTGAAATACACCCAGTTTTCGACATTGTTCGACTTATAGAAAAGGGTGTAGTAGGGATTGTCGAGATAATATTTTTTCAGCGTTTCCTTGTCGAATCCGTAATAGCTCTCGCCTTCCTCGTCGGTCATTTCGTGAGCCATTTCGAGCACTCCCGTGCCCTCGAATTCGCCGAACACGTCTATAAGATCCTCGAATACCGCCGATGAATAATATCCTTTCGGAACCGACATACTGTAAACCGACAGTCCGCTGAACACATAAAACGGATCTTTTGTCGATGTATTGGTCGGGCGGGCATATACAAGAGGAGTCAGCGTGGTCTTGACATTTCCGTCCTCGTCGGTTTCTTCCTTATAATATTTGTCCTCGTTTACCCAGAGACCGAACGCCTGAAGTCTGTTCTGCGTATCGGCGGGGAATCCGAGAAGCGCAGATGTGACATTCATCGGTGTCGACAGAATCGTGCTTGACAGATAAAGATCGGCTACGATATAAACCGAATCGCGCAGAGCGCTCTCGCCCGTTTCGCTTCCGCTTTCGGGATCGACGGTGCCGCACTCGTCATAGCTGCGGATATAATATCCCGAGCCCGACGGCAGTTTGTCGCCGACAACCACGGTATGAACGGTTCCGTCGCGCGTCGTAACCTTGAAATAGGTCGCCGCCGACATATCGGTTGTATCAAGACCGTATTTTGAAAAATCGGTGCAGTGATCCTCGATTCTCGCCGTGCAGGTGATCGAGCCCGCGGCGCTTGTCGCATAGGTAAGCGTCTGCTTGTCGAAGGTCGCGTACTCGTAGTTTATGAGATAGAAGGTATCGGCCTCGAGAGTGTCGTTTGCCTCCTCGTTGTAGAAGAAGCCCCAGTCGGCGTATTCCTCTCCGTTATCCGGATTGTGAATCTCTATTCTTGAAATTTCGTCCTGATCGACCGACGGGAAAAGCAGTATCTTGCCGCCGCTCGTAATCTGTTCGTCTGTCCACAGCTTGGTTATCGTTGACGAAGTCGCTGTGCCGCTGTCCTTCATAAGCGGATAGATAATCGCGAAATATCCGACAAGCAGGGTCAGAAATACCACGGCAAGCCCGATTATAAGTCCGCGTCTTCTTGCGAGAAAGCTTTTTTTCTTTGTTTCCGGACTGTTCAAGAGTGTCTCCTCCTTAAGTATACAATCGTGCCGATTACCGCGAATATCAGCGGAACGCCCGCCGACAGAACAACCGTGATTATACGGGCCTGTCTTGACGTGATGTCAAGACCGTCGTTGCGGATTATCTTGAAAGATACGCCGGACGGAACCGACGCGTTTTCGGATACGGCATCTATGACAGACAGCATCGTTTCGCGGTTTGAATAGACCGCGCTGTCTATCGCTTCGCCCGCGACGAATTTGGAGCTTCCGCAGACAAACAGATGCGCGCCGCTTTCGAGCGTCGTATATGTCATCAGAGACTGCCCCGAATATCTATTGTCGGCGGCGCTTGACGGAACGTCATAGAGTGAGACGGTTTTCGACGCGTCGTCAATCGCAATCGACTGCGCAGACGAGAATATCGCTTTGAGTCCCGCGGCATATCCGCTCTCGGTCTGTTTTATGATATCGCTGTCATAGGACGGCGTGCCGACGATTGTCAGTCCGTCGACCGAAATCGAATTTTCGCCGCTGTCCTTGATTTTCTTGTTTTCGAGCGTCACTCCGCAGTTCTTTTTGAGAAAATCGCCGAGATTTGTCAGCTCTCTGCCGCTCGGATTTGCGAACACGAAGAGCGAACGCGTTTTATTCGACAGAAATGCTTCGAGCTTTTCGGCTTCGTTGAAGCTGTCCGAATTTTCGGGCGCGAGAAGGTCGGTGGAAGGCGCGAAGATTATCGCAAGAGCGTCTTCCTCATCGCCGAAATCCTCATACCGCAGGTCGATTTTGCGGATTGTGTATCCGCAGTCGCGCAGAAGCTGCCAGAGCGACTGTGCCGACGAGTAGTCGGTATCCGATTCGGCCGCCGATTTGTCGGTCATATCATATTCGCCGACCGTTTCGCCGTGTCCCGTCAGAAAATAGGCGACCGGTTTCGATTCGTCATCGATCGCGACCGAGCTTATCGCCGCCGCGAGCCTGTAATCTCCGCAGAACGATTTGACGACGCCGCTCGAATAATCGAAGGTGTAAAAGGCGTCGCGGCTGAAAATTCTGTAACT
>CAZHPU010000050.1:0-10196 GCA_964534435.1 uncultured Lachnospiraceae bacterium
TAATATAAGAGAAAAATTGCCGCGATAATTGTAAATACCGAAGACAGCTTGTCGCCGAAAAGCATCGAACGAATAAATTTCGTTATATCGGCAGATGAAAAAGCGGATCCTTTTGTTTTATCTGATTTCATTTGCGATTATCCTTTTGAAATAACTTTCAGCTGATGTCGCCGAACACAATTTTGCCGTTTCTTCCGCCGCTTATAAGAGGAAAGTATGATACCGGCGTCCCTTTAACCCATAACTCAAAATAGCAGGTATGATCATCGGTATAACCTTTGTTACCTCCGCCTGTCGCAATTTGCGCGCCGCTTTCCACAATGTCGCCTACGGCTACCGTTGATTTCTCAAGACAGTAATAAACCGAACGCAGACCGAGACCGTGATCTATCACTATTGTGACACCGCCCATAACGGTTTCACCGACATAAATGACTTTTCCTTTGTTTGTGGCGTAGACAGGCTGATTTTTATAGCATACCCATGCTATGCCGTTTGAAATGTGTTTTTGCGATTCGGTACCGTTATTTACGGTATCACCGAATCTTGCTCTGTTTTGACTTTCATCGGGGATTAAAAATTCTCCCGAAAAATAGACTTCGCTTTCATACGGCAGATTTTCAATCAGGCTGACAAACGCCGCATAATTTTCTTCCGAACGGGTTGACATGTCAATTACATTCCTGTAATTGTATTTTCTGACTTTGTTATTCGCGGTTGATGGCAGAACATTGAGACTAAGTTCGGTTTTGACATCATGATAATTTATTGTTATCGTATATACCTGAGATGTTGATTTATCGGTAAGCGTAAACGGAATTATTGTCCTAATGTACTCACCGTCTGTGAAAAAAGTTGCCTCAAAGTCTATTTTGGGGCTCACCGACACTTTTACGGCCGATATATCCTCCGCTTCAATGTATTTTCCGGATAAAACAACAAATTCTCCCGATTCGATTGACTCCTCTCCGAGCGTGAAAGAAGCGAGGGGATCGAAGATAAAATCGACGGCAAGTTTGTAACTTATCTCACCGCCTGCGTTTGAGCCGTAAATGCCGTCCCATTTTGCGGTTATGTCAACAGTAAGAGTGCAGTTTGATTTAATGTTTTTTCTGAAAAATTCGGTGTCTGTCAGATTGTCCAAACTCCCCGAATAAAGCTCGGCTCCTGCGGCATCGGTTACCTTAACCGATGTTTCATTCGGAGCTCTGTCAAATTTAAGACTGAACTGTCTGTATGAGCAGCTTGTGCTGTTTTCACTTTCAACCTGCTTCGGCAAAACATTGTGGACAAGACCGCTGTAACTTTGATATGACCAGCCGCTTGACACGGGATAGACTTCACTGTCATTCAGAAGAAGAGTCGGCATTTCGGATCCGTCATAAAGACTTGCCGAGAAATCGCTGTCAAGAAAAGATATCGCCGCGGATGCGTCAATATGATATGCATTGCCCTCGTTATCCACATAGTAGCTGCTGCTCGGCTTTGCCGATGAAAAATAATATTTGTATTCGCTTGAAAGATCGTAACTGTGATAAATAACCGAGATATATTCGGCATCTTCAAGACCATCCGGAAGAGAAGAGCAGACTCTTGCGGTGGAATGGACATTCATCAGAATGTCGATTATTTTTGCGCCCTCGTCCGTCGATCTGTCATAACTCGTCGTTTTATTGTTTAAGTCGCAAAATTCAAGTGAAGACACTGATTTCTTATCAACCGGCTCATCTTTGGCCGAAAAATAAGCGTCAATCGCGAGATATGTGGGAATAAACAGCAACAGTACCGCAAATACCGACAGCAGAACTTTTTTCAGCCCTTTTTTCTTTACCATCTTTTTGCTCCTTTCATATTTTTCACCTTGTATTTTATCATAAATCCGCGTTCAAATCAATATGTTAATGTTAACAAATACAATAAATAAAATCATATAAAAAAATCCGGGATTATTTTATCCCGGATTTTTGTCTTAGTAGATTATTTCAGCGATCTGAAAAGAAATTGTTGTCGTAATTGCCTGAATCACGATTTTCTTCCGATTTTGCGGTGTCATCGCCGCTGTTATCGCCGTCATTGCTGTCGGAAGAATCGCTTGGCTGACCGAAATCCGAAGATGCCGCTTCGCGCATCCGCTGTTCTTCTTCCGCTTTTTTCAGCTCCGCTTCACGCTTTTTGCGTTCCTCTTCCGCTTTGTTTTCCGCAATGCTCTTCTTGCGTTTTTCATCCATCATGGCTTCAAGTTCTTCCATAGTGGGTTCGGGATCGTTGTCCATAAGAGCATTGAACTGATTTTCGTCCATCGTTTCATTCTTTATAAGGAACTTCGCAATAGATTCAAGTTTTCCTTTGTGTTCGTTTATGATATTTTCGGCAACCGAATATGCATTGCTAATTATACCGTGAATTTCCTCATCAATCAATGATGCGGTTTTTTCGGAATAATTCTGCTCGTCGCTGAGTTCGCGTCCGAGAAAAACTTCGGTATGACCCGAGCCGAACTGAATCGGGCCGAGTTTGTCGCTCATGCCGAGCTGTGTAACCATCTTGCGTGCGATTTCGGTTGCACGTTTGATGTCATTGGATGCACCGCCCGATATATCGTTGAAGAACACCGCCTCCGCAACGCGGCCAGCAAGCAGGGAAGCGATTTCGCTTTTAAGCTCGTTTTTGTACTCGCTTGTTTTGTCGTCATCCGGCAGATAAAGCGTATAGCCGAGTGCGCGTCCGCTCGGAATTATCGAAATCTGATGTACGGGATCAAGACCGGGAAGAAGGTGTCTTACAACAGCATGACCTGCCTCATGTATTGCGGTCTTGTATTTTTCTTCGTCGCTGATGTGAAGTGTCTTTTTCTGTGTTCCGACCATGATTTTCATCTGGGAATCTTCGATATCGTTCATACCGATAAGACTTTTGCCGCGGCGTGCCGCCAAAAGCGCGGCCTCGTTGAGCAGATTGGCAAGATCGGCACCCGTGAATCCGGGTGTACCGCGTGCAATTACTTCAAGATCAACATCTTTTTCAAAAGGTTTGTCTTTCGAATGTACTTTAAGGATTTCGACTCTTCCGCGAAGATCGGGATAATTAACCGTAATTTGTCTGTCAAAACGTCCGGGACGCAGCAGCGCGGGATCGAGAATGTCGGGGCGGTTGGTGGCTGCCATAACGATGATTCCTTCGTTTCCGCTGAATCCGTCCATCTCAACGAGGAGCTGGTTAAGTGTCTGCTCTCTTTCGTCATGACCTCCGCCGAGGCCTGCGCCTCTGTGGCGTCCGACCGCGTCAATTTCGTCTATGAAGATAATCGATGCGGGATTTTTGCGCGCCGTTTCGAAAAGATCACGTACACGCGATGCACCGACACCGACATACATTTCCACAAAATCAGAACCCGAAATTGAGTAAAAGGGAACTCCCGCCTCTCCGGCTACCGCTTTTGCCAAAAGTGTTTTGCCCGTACCGGGAGGGCCCATCAAAAGCACGCCGTGAGGTATTTTGGCACCGAGCTTCGTAAACTTTGTGGGATCCTTCAAAAAGTCGACGACTTCCTGAAGCTCCTGCTTTTCTTCGTCTTCACCCGCAACATCGGCAAATCTAACTTTGTTTTTGTCGCCCGAAATGGAAACTTTTGCTCTTGCTCTTCCGAAGTTGTTGATTTTCGAGCCTTTTCCGCCGCTTGCCTCTCTGAATACATAGATAAACAGTGCCAATATGGCGACTATAACGATTATGTACGGTAAAAGCGAAAGCCACGCGGGATATGTGGTAGGCTCCTTAATATCAAAATCTATCAGAGCGTCACCGTTTTCATCAAAGACATAATCGTTGTAGCAGTCCTGATAAAAGCGGTTGCGGTCTTGAATTGTGTAACTGATTTTATCACCGTTTGAAAGTAATATGGTCAGTTTGTTCTGATCGTCAAGCACGAACTCTTTAACAGATATCGCATTTTCGTCATCGCTCTTAATGTTGTGGAAGTAAGTTACTATATCCTTGTATGTAACCTTTTCACCGCTGTCTCCGAGAAGATAATAAGCGGCAAAAACAAAAAAAGAAAATACAAGAAGATAAATAATAACTTTTTTTAGGTTTCCCTTCATAATTTCCTCCGTTTTATTGGGGTATTGTCTGTTATTGCAGAGTCGTGTTCCGATTTACGGAAAAAGAAGCAGTATATCGTAAAACTGTCTCCGTACGCATTATCATTTGCGGCCGTGCCGTCTCTTGCCGGAAAGCCGGGAATCCATAAAATTCCTTCGCCGTCGGTTATAATTGGATAGACCGAACGCAGTTCGCACGGTATTTTGCCGTCGCAGAACAGTTTCTTGACTTTTCTTGTCATATTCCCGAATCTTATTCTGTCGCCTTCAAGTCTCGATCTTACTTTCAGACCACCGCTTGGTATTCTATCAAATGCAAATGATTTGTGTATTGCCAATTTGTAAATATTTTGTTTTTCCCCAATAATTTTTTCTTCTTCGGGACCGACTTTATTCCATAAATAAATAAATCCGTCTGCCTGTTTTATATTGTTTTCGCCGAGACTCAGCTCTTGAATATAGGGCGAAAATCCGCAGTTTTCGCCGTTCCCGCTTCGACTATCAGATGCGAAACGAATGTTGCCGTCATATATCCGAACCGTAATACCACTCGGCAGATTAAGCGAACTTCCGGCGGCCGAATTTTTTATCAACGATCTTATCGCGTCAAGATGACATTTCGATAAACGTGCGCCGTGGCTTACGGCCGAGAATTTTTTGTTTATTACTCTGTACAGAATCGCATCGTCAAGAGATGACAGCAGGGCACATGAATTTTCGCCGATATAAGGCATTGCGAGTTTGTCCAAATAATCGCAGTCAATACGCAGCGACTCGGTAAACCGACCTGCCGCATCGCATACCGAAGGATTGATTCTTTTTAGATTCGGAACTATCTGCGCACGTATGAAATTTCTCGTATATGACTCATCGTAGTTCGTCTCGTCGGTCACATACTCCAAACCGCATGATTTGATATAGTCGAGAATTTCATCTTTTGTAACGGAGAGCAGAGGACGTATTATCTTTCCCCGTATCGGCGGAATGGCACATCCGCCCCTTGATGACGATCCGCGTACAAGATTGAATATAAGCGTTTCCAGATTGTCGTCGGCATGGTGCGCAACGGCGATTCTGTCAATATTTTTTTCGGCACGGAACTTTTCCAGCGCGTCATAGCGCATATCGCGTGCGACTTCCTCGATGCCCCGTCCGCATTTCGCGGCGGCAGAGGGAACGTCCAGCCGAACAAATCCGAATTCGATCTTTCGGTCGCCGCACAGCTTTTCGCAGAATTTGAGATCACGGTCGGCCGTCTCTCCGCGAATTCCGTGATGAACGTGAAAAGCATAGACCTTAATACCGCATCTCGAACAGTAAATCGATAAAATGTGAAGGAGAGCGACCGAGTCGGCACCTCCCGAAAGTCCTACCGCAACCGATCCGCATCCGTCAAGCATATGCTCGGATTTTATGAAGTCGAAAACCTTTTTTTCGATTGGACTCATTGAGTGTCCGCTCATCAATTCGGTTCCTCTCTGTTTTCAAGTGTGGTGAATTTGGTATATTTTCCGAACCAGCCCACATCAACCCGTCCGGTTCCACCGTGACGGTTCTTGGCTATGATTATTTCGGCGGTGTTCTGCTTCTCGGGATCGTCTTTGTAATATTCATCGCGATAGATAAACATAACGACATCGGCATCCTGCTCGATCGCACCCGAATCACGCAAATCCGAAAGCATAGGACGCTTGTCCGTTCTGCTTTCAGGGCCACGCGACAGCTGCGCACAGCAAATCACGGGTACACGAAGCTCTTTTGCCATGATTTTGAGATTTCTCGAAATGTCGGCAACTTCCTGAACACGGTTTTCGATTCTGCGGTCGGAATTCATCAGTCCGAGATAGTCGACAACGACAAGCCCCAGATTTTTCATTCTTCTGAGCTTCGATTTCATTCCGGTTACCGTGATATTCGTAGTGTCGTCAATGTAAATTTCGGTATCGGCGAGCATGGATGTCGCAACCGAGAGTTTAGACCAGTCCTCGTTTGAAAGCATTCCGCTGCGCATGATATTGCTTTCAATCAGCGCTTCGGATGAGAGCATTCTCGATACAAGCTCTTCTTTTGACATTTCGAGTGAGAATATACATACGGCCTTGCCGCTTTGTTTGGCTACATTTGTCGCAATGTTAAGAGCAAGCGAGGTTTTACCCATACCGGGGCGGGCTCCGATGAGTACAAGATCGCTTTTTCCCATTCCGATAAGGACATTGTCAAGAACAGAAAAACCGGTCTTTGTTCCTATCGCTTCCTCTTTGTTGTCGGCAACATCCTTAATCTGGCGGTATGTGGTCAGAATTACATCTTTAATGTGAGTAAAATCATGCTGCTCTTTGGTCTGAGCGATTTCGAACACCTTGGCTTCCGCCTGGTTTATGATGTCTGATGCGCGGTCCTGCGCGGCATACGCATCTTCGTATATTTCTTCGGCAACCTGTATAAGCTGTCTGAGCAGACTCTTGTCACGGATTATCGTCGCATAATCTTTTACATTCTGCGTTGACGGAACGGTTTCCACGAGCGTGTGAATGTAGCTTTTTGACTGCTCCGAATCGTATACATCATTCTTTACAAGCACATCCATCAGGGTGACGGGGTCGATCTGACGGCTTTGAAGGAAAAGCTTTTGCATTGCCGAATATATCTCTCTGTGCTCGGAAAGATAGAAATCGTCGGCAGTAATAATTGTCGCTATTTCGTTAAGCGATTCCGGATCGATAAGAATCGAGCCGAGCACTGACTGTTCCGCCTCCAATGAAAACGGAAGCTTTCTAATGCTGTCGGTAGCCATAAAAATGCGCGCCTTTCGATTTTATTTTACGTTGTGGATTTCGATTTTGATTTTTGCCGATATGTCGGTGTATAACTTTATGTCTATCGTGTAAATTCCGTATGTTTTAATGGGCTTGTCAAGCACGACTTTTCTCTTGTCGATTGCCGCACCGCACTCTTTTGAAACTTTTTCGGCAATCTCTTTTGATGTCACCGAGCCGTAAAGCTTGGTGTCGCTTCCGGACGGAATCGCAAAATCAATCATCATGCCGTCAATCTTTTTCGCAAGTGCAGCCGCTTCGGCACGTTCGGTCTCGATTTTGAATTTCTGCGAGTCAGCCTTGCTTTTCAATTCGTTTATTGTTTTTGAATCGGCTTCAACGGCAAGCTTTTTCGGAAAAAGAAAATTGCGCGCATAGCCGTCCGACACATTTATAATGTCACCTTTTTTTCCCTGTGATTTTACATCTTGAGTAAGTACTACCTTCATTTATTGTTCCTCTTTCTTTTTCGGATTATTTGCTGTGTTAAATCAGCTGTTTTCTATCTTGTTAAGTTCTTCGTCGATGAACTTGTCTATTGATGCCAAAAGTTTGTCGGTGACTTCGTTTATGTCGGTGACACCGTCGGCTTGAGCGCCTGCCGCATTGAAGTGTCCGCCGCCGCCGAGACGCCGAAGTATCGTTTCGACATTTATCTCGCCCGTTGATCTTGCCGAGATTCTGAATCCGCTTCCGAGCCTCATGATTACAAATGTGGCATCGATATTTTCTATGGTCAGCAGACGGTCTGCGATTTTTGCGCCTATGGTAATGTCCGAATCGACATTATCCGCATAATCGTTTTTGGCAATCATTATTCGGTCGCGATAGGGTTTTTCGTCAATTTTGAATCTCGACTCTCTCGCCATTTCGTCAAGCCTTGTTCTGAAAAGCTCCTGAGTTGTCGTCGGATCGCCGAGACTGCGCAGATATCTCGCGGCTTCAAATGTTCTGACACCCGTATTGACAACAAAGTGTTTCGTGTCAAGAACTATTCCCGCATACATTAAATTGGCCTCTTCGGGCTTCAGCAGTCTGTCGTCAACCTGTTCGAGAATTTCGGAAACAAGCTCGGATGCAGACGATGCCGACGGTTCAATGTATGAAAGAAGCGGCGTTACGGTAAATTCCGCGGTCTGTCTGTGGTGGTCGATGTAAACAACATTGCCTATCCGTTCGGCAATGTCCGAAACTTCAAACTGCAGTTTGTTGTTTACGTCGCAGATAATTAGCAGTGTATTGTCTTTTATGTAATCCGCCGATTGCATTGACGATATGAATATCTTTTTGTATTCGTCGAGACTTTCAAGAAGAGTAAAGCATTTTGCTATATTTGCCGAATTCTTGTCGATTATTATGTTGCAGGGAACTTTCATATACATGCAAAGACGTGCAATTCCCACACATGAGCCGATGCTGTCAAAATCCGGATTGCGGTGACCCATTATAAGCACATTGGACGCCCGGCAAATATAGGATGACAGAGCGCGTGCGATTGTCTGCGACTTTACCGAAGAACGCTTCTGCGATGTTTTCGTCATTCCTCCGAAGAAATAGCTGAATTTGTCGGTTTTTACAATAGCCTGGTCGCCGCCCTTGGCAAGGGCGAATCTGAGTGCCGAATATGCATTGTCCCGCTTCTCCTTGAAGCTGCCGCCGACATTTGATGTTCCGATTGATATGGTAATCGGCAGATAGTTGGAGCCTACACGGATCTCGCGGATTCTGTCGAGTATTTCGAATTTGTCATCGATAAACGATTTCAGATATTTGGCCTTGTAGAAGAGAATAAACTTGTCGCGTTCGTAATTTACGAGTACCGCATTTATACTTGCCGCCCAGTCAAAAAGTATGCGCTCGGCATCTGCGGTGGCAAATCCGAAGTTGTCCTTTTCGATTTGAGAAAGCTCTTCCAGATTGTCAATGAAAATATATGCGATAAGAGCGTCGTTTTCTTCGAATTCGTTCTTTCTTTTTTCGGCTTCGGTAACATCATACCATACCGTAATGTACAGAGGATCGTCGCCGCTGTCAAGCAGACGTCCCTCAATTCGGTAATTTCTGCCGCCTACTGTCAGAAGACATTCCTTGCCGCCGTCTATGGTCGACTTAACCTGATCGATTCCCACATCGGCAACATCCGAAAACTTTCTTACCTTCGGACTTATTTTGTCCGAAATATCTCTGAATGCCTTGTTACCCCATCTGATTACACCGTGCGGATCGCAGGCGACTATCGGCGAGCTGATGGAATTGTAGAGAAGGGCGTTTACATTCGGATTGTATTTTTTTGCAATATCGGATATGCCATTGTTGTTCTTGACAATCCTGTCGGTCAGCCCGAATAAAACAAGTACGGTAATTACATAAATGAATGCCGTAAGAATGAATGCAGTCGTTCTGCCCGCATCGCTGTCCGAATTTGCGGTCAGATATTGAAGAATTATCAGTGCGAAAATTGCCGGAAGAATCAATAGGAGCAGCCGCGCGGAATATGGCTTTAACAGATCTTGCAGCTTTTTTTTCATGTGCCGGGTTGTCCTTTCGACTTATTGTAATTTTGTAATGTCGGTGTGTATCGTTTTGTCTTACTGCCTGTTCTTTTTTGCCGCATATGCCGATGTCAAAAAGTTTACCGAGCCGGATATTGCGAGAAAAATCGGTAAAAGTGCGGGATTACAGCAGAGAACCATAATCAGTACCGCTATCGAAAATATTGTTTGCGGACGGCGGGCCTTGACGTTGGCGATAACCTGCCTAAAACCGAGCGAGCATGACGGGATAAGAGTGATGAGCGCAAGATTTCCGAATCCGAAGACAAATGCCGTGATTATCGACGATTCCGAAAACATACCGACGGTTTCAAATATTGTCACAGCCACAATCGAAATCAGATATACGCTTGCCGATGTCACGCTCGGATAGAGATACCAATCGGACAGATGAATTTTTCCGAAGTAGAATCCGAGCAGTATCCTTCTGAAAATTCCGGTTGAAATATGAACTGTAATCATCGACATAAGAAAGAAGATGCTCGGCAAAAACAGCTTGAAATATATCAAAACATTGTTGATAAAATTCTCGGTTTCGGTTTCTCCGATAAGCCGAGTTGCTCCCGACTCAATGTATGACTGATTAACGGCGGCTATAACTTCATTCAGATAGTTTTTGATGTCGTCCTCAATTTGGTTTAATACCGACAAATCGATTTTGCCGTATAAATCGAATATAACCGCGGCAAGCAGAGCAATATAAAGCAAAAACAGTATGACGGTTGAAA
>CAZHPU010000051.1:0-10059 GCA_964534435.1 uncultured Lachnospiraceae bacterium
GGCACCCACTTTTGAGTGCCTAAATATGATAGCACAGTCATTCACATTTGTCAATAGTTTTTTTAACTTTTTTTCGTTTTTTACCGATTTTAACCGCCGCGAATATCACCGCCGCCGTACACGCGGCCGATGCCGCCGAAAGTGCGGCAACCCTTAAAATCATTGCATTATCCGACTTTCGGTAATCGGTTTCAATCGAATTCTCTTTCGCGTAATTCTCTGCGTAGTCGTTATCTCCGCAATACAGCACGAGTTTTGAGCAGAACAGAAAAGCGTCATCACCGATATTTCGACATCGGTCGGGAATTGTAAGCGAGGAGAGTTTTGAGCAGCCCTCGAATGCCGACGGTCCTATTTCGGCAAGGCTGTCCGGAATATTGACGCTCACGAGGTGTGTACAATCCGAAAAAGCGTGATCGCCTATCTTTTCAAGGCAGGTTCCGATTTCAACCGTTTTCAGCGAGCTGCATCCGCCGAAAGCGTAGCTGCCGATTATTTTCAGCTTTTCCGGGAGAACTATGCTTTTCATCTCGCTCATTTCGGAAAAGGCGTGGTCGGCGATTTCAACGACATCATAGCCGTCAATCGAATCGGGAACCGAGAGCTTGCCGGTCGGGTATCCCGAATATCCGTCAATCACCGCGCTGCCGTCTTTCAGATGATAGCTGAATTTTGAGTCGATATTATCCCGTCCTTCGACAACAATCAGAAAGAAGACGGCGGCAAAAAGAAGCAGCGAAAAGAGCAGAAACAGTTTGTGCATTGTCATCTTTGTGTTATCGGTCATTTGTCATCGCCTTCCCTTCGGTGATTATTATATCACATCCGCCGTAAAAATTAAAGAATATTTTATTAACTTTCGTCTTTCATTCGGGGTGAATGCGGTTATACGCCGACAATAAAGTCGAAAATCGAAAAAAATTCGGAAAATCGCGTCATTTTTTACATTATTGAAAAATATTTTTGTTTTTCGGGGTTTACAAAAGAAGAAATGTGTGATATAATAAATTTATTATATCTTCTCGAAAGGAGTTCAGCCGATGAAATCAACTCATCATAATGAATTCGTACAGGATCAGCTTTCAATCCTGACACAAAAAATGAACGCAAGCTCCCAAATAGACCCCGACCTTTACGGCTTTTACAATGTTAAACGCGGTCTTCGCGACCAAGACGGTAAAGGCGTTCTTACCGGACTCACAAATATCTCCACTGTACTTCAGAATGAAGAAGTTGACGGAAAAATCGTTCCCGCAGACGGCAGACTCTTCTATCGGGGGATAAACGTTAACGATCTTATAAACGGCGCGCTTGCCGACAACAGATACGCGTTTGAGGAAACTATATATCTGCTCCTCTTCGGCAATCTTCCGAATGTAAAAGAGCTTATCGATTTCAAAAAACTGCTTAATTCGTACAGAGAGCTTCCGAAAAACTTCCTGCGTGATGTCATTATGAAGGCACCGTCAAAAGACATTATGAACATGCTTGTCAGAAGCATTATGACACTTTATTCATACGACAAAAATCCCTCCGACACATCGGTTGAAAATGTTCTCCGTCAATGCATACAGCTCATTGCCATCGCGCCTCAGCTTATGGTATATTCCTATCAGTCATACCGTCATCTGATGCAGAACGACAGTCTTTACATTGCCCGTCCGATTCCCGAAAAATCGATTGCGGAAAACATACTCTACATGCTTCGTCAAAACGGCAGATATACTCCGCTTGAAGCGAGAGTGCTTGATCTCGCGCTGATTCTGCACGCCGATCACGGCGGAGGAAACAACTCCACCTTTACAATGCACGTGGTTACGTCATCGGGAACAGACACCTATTCGGCGGTTGCGGCATCCCTTTGTTCGCTCAAAGGGCCGAAGCACGGCGGCGCGAACATTAAGGTCTGTGAAATGTTCAACGACATGAAAAAACATGTGAGAAACTGGAAAGACGACGACCAAATCTGCGCCTATCTCGAAGATTTGCTGAACGGAAAGGCATTTGATAAAGAAGGTCTCATCTACGGAATCGGGCACGCGGTATACACGAAATCCGACCCCCGAGCCGTAATCTTCAAAAAATTCGTCCGTCAGCTCTCGCTTGAAAACGGGCTCGAAAAAGAGTTCAACCTTATGACAAGAGTCGAAGAGCTTGCGCCGAAGGTAATTGCCGCTAACCGCAAAATGTACAAGGTAATCAGTGCCAATGTCGATTTTTACAGCGGATTCGCATACCGCATGCTCGGTCTTCCCGAAGAGCTGTACACTCCCCTTTTTGCAACTTCGCGTCTTGCCGGATGGTCGGCACACAGACTCGAAGAGCTTATAAACGGCAAAAAGATTATCCGTCCGGCGTATATGGGTATAATGCCCGAGCAGCAGTACATTCCCATGAGTTCGAGAGAAATCAAGGAATGACAGTCGCGGGAAGGAGTTATTCATGAATGCCCTTATAATTGACGGCAGCAGGAAATCGGTCGAATCGGTTTCGCGGATGCTGAAAAAAGTGAGAATCACATCCGACTCGGTCGACGCAACCGACGTCGGTCTTGAGCACACGCTGTCCGGCATTTACGACATCGTCATAATCGATTCGGCGGCACCGAAGTCGGGTGCAATCAGCTTTATCAGGCAGGTACGCTCTATGATGCTCGGCACGCCGATTATCGTAATCTCCGACAAATGTCCGCCGTCCGAAAAAGCACGGACGCTCGACTGCGGTGCCGACGATTTCATCGTCAGACCGATTGACGGCGACGAGCTTATCGCACGCATACGTGCGGTACTGCGCCGAAGTCCCGAAATTGTCAGGCGCGATCTCATCACGGTCGGCGATGTAACGCTTAATATGCTGACATACGAACTCTCGGGCAACGGATATTCCGAAAGGCTGGGAGCAAAAGAAATGGGTTTTGCGGAGCTTCTGTTCAGAGCAGGTCAAAGCATAGTTCCGAAAGAAGATATGATTCTCAAAGTTTGGGGATACGATTCGGATGCCGAATACAACAATGTAGAGGTATACATTTCCCTTTTGAGAAAAAAACTGCGCAAAATCAGCAAATCGATTGACATAAACACGATTCGCGGAGTCGGATACAGGCTCGGATAAAAGAGAGCGGCAGTTTCGATTTTCAACTGCTTAAAAGCACAAACGTAAAAAGTCCCGTCGGAAATTCCGACGGGACTTTTGATTTGCGGTTTTATTTTTTGTTTCTTCGCGAACGCGCATAGATAATTGCCGCGACAATGAGCAGAGCTCCGACGGCTACGCAGACCGCGATAACATAATAATTATTCTGTTTTTCCGAAGTTTCGGCATCGCCTTCGGCAGCTGTTGTTACCGCAGGCTTTTCGGTCTGTTTCGGCTCTTCGGTTTCCGCATTGCCATCATCGGTTTCGACCGGCTTATCGTCGATAACGGTATCCTTTTCGACATCATAGGTAACCGCCTCATTGTAAAGCGATTCGTCTATGGTTATATATTTATTCATTACGCGGATTTCGGAAATCGACCCGCAGAAAAGTCGTCTTATCATTCCTTCGGCATAATTTTCGTTTTCGGAATCAACATCTACGTGTGATGTTCCGTCTTTTCTGCCGACACCGACTTCCCATCTGTATGATGTATCGGTTACGAATATTTCCGAAATTTCGGAAAGATATTCGACCGCTTCGCCGTCCACATAAACTTCGGTAATACCGTAGCCGTCGCTTGTGACCATTACGTGAATCCACTCGTCCGCCGTTCTGCCGTCGGCAAACTCTTCATTGGTTTTGTTGCCTTCGCCGTCAATATGGATATACTGAAGGCCGACGGTACCGCCGTCCGAAAGAGTTGTTCCGTCCGAAAGTTCGGACACGGCAATCGAGAACGGAGGCTCGTTCTGCTCGGAAAGGACTCCCTGTCTTGAAAAGATACCGGTATAGCGGTTATAATCATTGTTGAATTCGGGAGAAATTTTGAAAATAACCTCAAAGGTAAATCCGTCCATGAAATTCATCGAGTTTATCGGCGCATTCTCCACCGTTTGGAAGAACTTGCCCGATGTATAGCCGCCCGTCCATGAAGTTTTATCCGACGGAAACTCGTCGACAGACGCCGCCGCCGCTTTTGTATTTTTGAATTTGAGAGAGGATCCGCTTGTCGATGCGCCTTCGGTATTGCCTTCGTCCCACTCGAAAATCGACAGTTTATCGCCGTTTCCGACAAATGCGGACACGAGATCGTTGCCGTTGCCGGTAAGGTCAACAATCGTCAGGTCATCGTCTTCGATATTTCCGCTGTAACAACCTTTGCTGTTTTGAAATTTCCAATGCGCCACCGTGCCTTCGGTTTCATCATCCTCATCGGCAGACAGACCGAAATTCGCAAGTGATGCGGCTGCAAGCGACATCGCACAGACAAGTGCCAAAATCACAGAAATCAGTTTTTTCATATTTATTGCCGTTCCTTTCTCGGAAAATCCGAAAGAAGAGTTTTACTTTTCAAATGTATATTACCATTCGATTTGAACGATGTCAATATCATTTAGTGAAAATAAATGTATAATTTTCCCCAAATGATCGGTACGAAGCAAAAAACATCCGCAGTCGGAGCAGAATCTCCGACTGCGGATGTTTTTCAGAGAAGTCCGCACGCCGATTTCAGCGAATCAACTTCCTCTTTATTGAGATATCTCCATTTGCCGCGTCCTACGTCAAGTTCAATATCGCCGATTGCTATTCTGCGAAGCCTTTTAACAGTCAGCCCGCACTGTTCGCACATCTTGCGGATCTGTCTGTTTCTTCCTTCATAGAGAACCATTTCGACGGTTGAGCCTTTTTCGTCGCGGCTCACAAGTGCGCACTCGACCGGCGCTGTTTTATAGCCGTCAATCTCGAAATCACCAGAAAGAGCGTCTATCTCTTTTTTCGTGATTTCCTCGGCGAGTCTGACATGATATATTTTCGGGACATGGTGTCTCGGATGTGTAAGGGCATTTGTCAAATCGCCGTCGTTTGTCATTATGAGAAATCCCTCGGAATCCATATCAAGTCTGCCGACAGGCCAGATTCTTACCCCGGTATCGGCAACAAGTTCGGCAACCGTTTTTCTGCCCTTGTCATCAGACAGAGTGGTGACATATCCCGCGGGTTTATTGAGCATAACATACACGTTATGCGCTCCCCTTTTGAGAGTGACGCGTCTGCCGTGATATTCAACCGTATCTTTATTCGGATCGACCTTCATCCCGATCTGTGCGCATTCACCGTTGACCTTAACGTTGCCCGATTCGATTTCCTTTTCGGCGGTGCGGCGCGAGCATATACCGCAGTCCGAAAGAAATTTCTGTATTCTGACCGGTTCGGCTGATTTCATATTTATGAAAGTCCCTTCTGTGATTTACTGTGCGTCGGCTGTTTCGCCGTCCGAATTTTCGGCGGTTTTTTCTTCTTCGGCTGCGGTTTCGGCTGCCGTGTCTTCTGCCGTATTTTCGTCTGCTTTTTCGTCGCCGCTCTTTTTCTTTTTCTTTTTGAGCATTGAAAGAATTTTTTCGACGATTTCGGGCGAACGCTCGACCACATCGACGAGTTTATCGATTTTGTCGGGAGCGGGAGCCGAAGATCCTCCGTTTGCGGCATCGGGGGCGGTTACGGGCAGAAACTGTACAGAGCCGTCCTTTTTGGTAACGAGAAATCCTACGGGAGTAAGTGTAACGCCTGTTCCTCCGCCTCCGCCGAAATTGGCGTTTTTAGATACGGGCGAATTGTTTTTCCCGAAGAAATCCACTCCGCCGGACGCATATCCGACAGACATCTTGGATACGGGTATTATAACGGTTCCGCCTGCCGCCTCGAACGGCTGTCCTACTACCGTATTTGCATCAACAAGTCCTTTGATACTGCTGAGTGATGTATTTATCACACCGTTTAATTTGCTCTCTTCCATAATCGTGGTAACCTCCGAATTTATAAATTTATAATATTTACTGTTTCAATTTTTGTTTGTTTTGATTTTGCCTCTGATGAATCCGCCTGCGGCGGCGAAAAGCATTGCGAATATATGCCACACGCGAAGTCTGAACGAAATTTTTATGTCGGCGGTCGATTTCGACGCCGTGAAATCGGGAACAACGCTGACCGAATCGCCGTCTTTGACTTTGAAATTCGTTATATTGTAAAGTATTTCCATAATGTATGCGACGCTCTGACATACAACGCCGTAAATCACGGCCGTATCGGCGGCGTTATCGGATGCCACCGTAATATTCATCTTCACGGCGCACACTCTCAGGTGTTTTCCGAAACTTTTGAAAAGACTTTTCACCGCTTCGAGTATAGTGGAGACAAGATCGACTATGTCGGCGACGCTTTTCTTTTTTCCTTCATCCGATTTTTTTTCGCCGTTCCCTGCCGCTTTGGCTTTTTCTTTTTCGGCCTTTTCGGCTTCTTTTTTCTCTTTTTTGAGCTTCTTCTTTTCTTCGGCTTTTTCTTCCTTTATTCTCTGCTTTTCGAGCATCTTCTCATATTTTTTTCGGGTATATTTCTTCGGGTTCGGGGTTTTGGACTTTTTCGGAACAAGTTGAAACCTGAAAAAGAGTACTCTGAGACTCACCGCAAACTCTCGGTTATATGACAGTGTGACGGTTGCGCTTATCATTCCGATTAAGACGAAGAAAAGAACAATCGCGCCGAAAATTATAAGTCCCGTCATTTTGAGCACCCCCTTTTTTTAGATTATCCGACAACTTCGATTTTATAGCATTTTGAAATCCGTATCGGATCGCTTTGTGTGGCTTTCCCGTCAAATGTGATTTTAAGATTTTCGCCCTCGCTCAAATCATCGAGAGACAGCGTGCTGCCGTTTTCATCGGTAATTTCGGTCGAGCCCGATACCGAAACAACAATTTTCGTACTTCCGTCCTTGGCGGAGACAACGGTTATGCTGTATTTGCCTTTTTCGACAAGCGTACAGCTGAAATCGGTTCTGACGCCGCTGTCTTCGTATGCGGTTGCCTCAATATAATCGTTAAGCTCGTTTTCGTCTGCCTTTTCTTCGGCACATCCCGAAAATACAATAAGCAGACAGACAAGCAGCGCGAAAATCGGCATACTGTATTTTTTAATCATATTCCCTCTATTGTCACCTGCTCGCCGTCTTTATCATCGGCGGCGGGAAGATCTTCAAGTTTTTCGATTCCGAAAACACGCAGAAAATCGGGAGTCGTGCCGTAAAGATTCGGTCTTCCCGGAACTTCGAGTTTTCCTTTGACCTCTATCAGCGATTTTTCGGAAAGCGCCGCTATTGCATATCCCGAATCGACACCGCGTATCTGCTCGATTACCGCTTTGGTTATCGGCTGATTATATGCGATTATCGCAAGCACTTCAAGGCATGAGTTCGAGAGCTTGCCTCTTTGATGTATGCCGAGAACTTCTCTGATATAGTCCTCATATTTTTCTTTTGTGCAGAGCTGAACGGCGTTGTCAAGTTTTACAAGCTGTATCCCGCGCCGTTCTCCCTCATATCGGGCAATCATTCTGTCGATGATTTCTTTTACCGATTTTACGGGTTTTGCGATTATCTCGCCGATTTTCGCATATTCTATCGGGTATCCGGCGGCAAACAGCATTGCTTCGATTATTTCCTCGGCTTCATCCTCGGATATTGAAAATTCATTAAGATCGGTCGGCAGCGGCATATATGTTTTCTCTCTCTCTGATTTTGATTATCGGGTCGTCTTCCTCTCCGACACATTCGATTCTTCCCGATCTCACAAGCGAAAGAATTGCCATAAACGAAGCGATAAGCTCGCTTCGTGTTCTGTTTGTGAGCAGAAGTTCGGAAAAGCTGCATCCCTCTTTGCGTTTGAAAAGATATCTGAGTATAAAAAAGCTTTTTTCGGGGACAGATGTTACCTTTTTTGTAAGTATGGCATTCAGCGTTTTTATCGGAATATCCGAGCGGTTTTCGGATTCGAGTTTAATGCGCAGCTCCATTTTTTCGAATGCGCGGGTAAGCATATCGACGGTGTGATCGCAGACATATGTGCGGTCGACTCCGACCTCATCGGTTTCTTTGATAAACCGTCCCTGATGAATATCGAACATTTCTCTCAGCTTCACCGCTTCGAGCTTTGCCTTGCGGTATTCGAGAAGGGCATCCACGAGATCGCGTCTCGGATCTTCGGCTTTTTCGGCCTCATTCTTCGGAAGAAGCATTTTGCTTTTGATAAGCATAAGCCTTGACGCCATATCAAGAAATTCGCCCGCAATATCCATATTCATTTCGCGCATCCGCTCAATATATTCCATATACTGATCGAAAATAAGCGAAATCGGTATATCGTAGATGCTGACTTTATTTTTTGAAATAAGCGACAGCAGCAAATCAAGAGGACCTTCGAATACCTCGAGTCTGAATGAGAGTTCTTCGTATTCTTCGTTCAAGCTATCACCTCCGATTTGCAAATCAAAAAATTATTTGAAAATAAGCGACGGCAGCGTCACGACTTTATCGGCAAGCCACCATATTCCGTCCAGCAGCAGATCGGACAGCCAGTCAAGCGGTGTGGTGAGAATGCCCGTATACAAGAGCACAAGCACAACCGCCATAATTACGCGTTCGTGTTTCATTACGCCGAAATAGAATTTATCGGGGAGCAAAACAAACGCGATTCTCGATCCGTCAAACGGCGGAATCGGAAGCATATTGAAAACGGCGAGATAGCAGTTCAGTGTTATCGAGCTTGCGAGCATCACCTTGACAATATAAAGCATCGCGATTCCGAATGATTCGGTCGGGCTTGATGCAGCATAAAGGGGAGAAAATGCGCCGAGATAAAATGCCGCCATATATATGACTGTGAAAATGAAAGAAAGGACAAGATTTGAAAAAGGGCCCGCAAGCGCGGTAAGCGCCATACCGAGTTTCGGCTTTTTGAAATATCTTGAATTTACCGGTACGGGTTTTGCCCAGCCTATTCCGAACAGAATCATGGTAATCGTTCCGATCGGGTCGAGATGTTTCAGGGGATCGAGCGTCAGCCTTCCCATATTGCGTGCCGTCGGATCTCCCATTTTCCATGCGACGAAGGCATGGGCGCACTCATGAAAGCAGAGTGCGAAAACAATTACAGGCAGAGACAGCAGCAGAGAAAGCAACATTTCTCTGACCGAAAGTCCGCTTCCGAGATAGTTAAGCATTAAAATTTCCTTTCATCGTTATAATCGGGTCAAAAACCGTTATAAATCGTTTTTGTAAAGATCTTCGTATTTTTCTCTTGCGATTACAAGTCTGTCGGTACCGTCCCGAACAAACACCATAGCGGGACGCGGAACGCGGTTGTAATTCGACGCCATAGAATAGTTATATGCGCCGGTCACAAGCACCGCGAGTATATCGCCGCGCTCTGCGGGCTGTATAAGCATATTTTCGCCTATCATATCGCCCGATTCGCAGCATCTGCCGGCAACCGTACATTCGAGCGTCTTTTCCATATCGGCTTTATTGGCGATAAGCGCGGTATATTTCGCGCCGTACAGCGCGTACCTCGGATTATCGGTCATACCGCCGTCAACAGACACATAGGTGCGTATTCCCTTGATTTCCTTTACGCTCCCCACCGTATAGAGAGTAATTCCCGCATCGGCTACAATCGATCTGCCCGGCTCCAGAAAGATTGCGGGTTTCTTCATCGCGTATTTTTCGCAGATTCGGTCAATCTGTTCACCGACGGCGCGGATATTCGCGACATAGTCGATATGCGGATCGTCCTCGTTATATGCGACACCGAAGCCGCCGCCGAGATTTATTTTTGCGGCTTCAAAACCGTATTTTTTCTTCATGTCGGCGGCAAATTCAAGCATTACGGCCGCCTGATCGATAAACGGGCGGCTGTCGAAAGTCTGCGATCCGATATGGCTGTGAAAACCTTCGAGTACGACATGTTTAAGACTGAGCGCGAGTTTTGTCAGCTTCTCGGCCTGCCCTGTTTCGATAGGCGTGCCGAATTTCGAATCGAGCTCACCCGTCGATATTGCCTTGCCGGTATGCGGATCGATATTCGGAGTAAGG
>CAZHPU010000052.1:0-9690 GCA_964534435.1 uncultured Lachnospiraceae bacterium
GGACGGCAGCTTTTTCTCCGAACTTGAACTTTGGTACGCCGATACATATCCGCTTCGCCAGACATGGATAGATATAAACTCGCTTTTCACATCGCTGTTCGGAAAAAAAGAACAGCAGGTGATCGGCTCGCTTCCCACAAGCGGCGACTCGATTCCGACGGTTGCAAGCGACCACAGCTGGCTGAATCCCGATATTCCGACGGCGGATACCACAACCGCGAATAAACCTTCGACATCGGCGCGGACATCGGACAGCACCCCGCAGACGGAGACGGCGACTCCGGTAACCACAACAAGACCGGTTACAACCGCGCCGGTTACCAAAGCGCCCGAAACAACCGCCAAGAGCGATACGAATTACGAGAAAATCAATTCGGTCTATCTCTTCGGCGATACGGCATACGAACTTTACGGATTCAGCAAAAAATCGAGCGACAGATATGTGAATCTCGTAAACGCGCTTGCCGACAGAATGGACGGCAAGGCAACCGTATATTCGGTAATCGCTCCGCTCGCCTACGGAATACAGCTTGATGAAACGACACAGAAAAAACTCGGACTTACCGATGAAAATCAGGCGCTTGTATATATGTATTCGAATATGAACGACAAGGTCAAAAAGGTTTATGCGTATAATAACCTCGTCAAACATAAAGGCGAATACCTCTATTTCCGTACCGACCATCACTGGACGGCACTCGGCGCATATTATACCTATGAGATATTCTGCGCCCATAAAGGCATCGCCCCGATTCCGCTGTCATCTTATACCGTAAAAGAATTTGACGGATTTCTCGGAACAATGTATTCCACCTGCAACAATCCCTCCGCGATGAAATCGAATCCGGATACCGTGTACGCGTATGTTCCGAACGGTACCAATACATTGACCTTCTGGACATCCAAAGGCGAGGGACCGACGAAATGGAATGTAGTGCGCGATGTGTCAAAATGGAACGCCGCCTCCAAATACAATACATTCATAGGCGGAGATAACCCGTACAGCGAGATACATAATACCGCAAAGACCGACGGATCGGCCTGCGTTGTTGTCAAAAACTCGTTCGGCAACGCTTTCGTTCCGTTCCTTGTCGATCATTACGAGTATGTTTATGTTGTCGACCTCCGTTACTATGACACATGGTCGACCAAATACAATAACGGTCTCAGCTTCGCCGAACTCGTGGAGCAGAAGGGCATCACCGATATTCTTATCGTGACGAATATCATCGCCACAGGCTCATCGGGTATGCTCACCTGCATGGAAAAACTTTTCACAAAATAAAGCCGAAAAAACCGCTCCGTATGGCTTTCGTACCATACGGAGCGGATGCTTTTTATTTTGATGCGGTGTCCGAAGATTCGCTTCCGCCGACCTCGACTTTATCGGCGTCGGTCTGCTCTTCGACATAGGTGCCGTTTTGTATCTGAATTTCTTTCAGAATCTTTTCGAGCAGTTCGGCTTCGGTCGGTTTTTTCGGCTCTTCGGCTTTCGGCTCTTCGGGCTCGTCCTGCTTTATTTTCCAGAACAGAAATCTCTTGCGTCGCTTTACCCCCGCTTTTGCGGCGCTTTCTATTTTTTCAAAATGCCCTCTTACCGCCTTGATGATTTTCAGCACGATAAATACGAAAATCGCGGTTATGAGAAACTGAATAACGGCTTGAAGAAAACTGCCGTAGTTTACCGATATTTCGGACGAAATGACCTCGCCCGCCTCGTTCAAAATCTCGTTTCGCAGAACGAGCTTCAAATCGGTTAGATTTATATCGCTTATAAAATAACTTATAAAAGGCGTTATCATATTGTTCGCAAGCGATGTGACAATCGCGTTGAAAGCGGCACCGATTACGATTGCCGCGGCAAGATCGAAAATGTCGCCTTTGTTTATGAATTTTCTGAATTCACTGCCGTAATCGACAATGTTCTGCTTCTTGTTTGACATTCCGCACCTCCGCCGCAAAAAAGCGGCTCAAAAGAATGATTTTTCTCTGCTTATTACCGATATTATCATTATTTTGCGGTTTTGTCAAGCAGGGCGCGAAAAACCTACAAAATTTGTATGTTTTTTCTTTTCTTTTCAACAAAGAAATATTGATTTTTAATCGATTATATGATAGAATATGACGGTTGCGAACAGGCGCTTTTGCCGTTCTTAACTACCGTTTTAATTTAACAGTTTGTTTGAAAGGAGCCGCAAACGGCGGCTATGGTCTGAACTATGCTTGAAATAAAGAATCTGTCGTATTCGGCAGGCGGAGTTCGAATACTTAAAAATATAAATCTCTCGGTCGATGAACGCTTCGTCGCGATAACAGGCCCAAACGGATCGGGAAAATCGACGCTCGCCAAGCTCATTGCGGGCATAATCGCACCCGATGAAGGAAAAATTCTGCTTGACGGAACCGACATCACCGAAATGTCGATAACCGACCGCGCCCGCGCGGGAATCACTTTCGCTTTTCAGCAGCCCGTCCGCTTTAAGGGAATAACCGTGCTTGATCTTTTAACCTACGCAAGCGGGAAAAAACTGTCGGTGGCAGATGCCTGCGAATATCTGTCCGAGGTGGGACTCTGCGCGAAAGATTATGTAAAGCGCGAGGTGAACGCATCGCTTTCGGGCGGCGAACTTAAACGTATCGAGATTGCGACAGCTCTCGCGAGATCGACAAAACTCACCGTATTCGATGAGCCCGAGGCGGGAATCGATTTGTGGTCGTTCAACAGTCTTATACGCGTTTTCGAGGGTATGTACGAGAAAAACCGCGGATCGATAATGATTATATCTCATCAGGAACGCATACTGAATATTGCGGATAAAATCGTTCTGCTTAAAGGCGGGGAAATCGTCCGTGTCGGAACAAAAGACGAAGTTATGCCCGAACTTATCGGAATTTCGTCCGCCGGCTGCATTATGACCGAGACTTCGGCGAAAAACGGTGCCGCCGAAAAGAAGAACTGAGGGGAGAACGAATATGGAACTTGATAAAATTCAGCTTGAACTGCTCAAACAGGTTGCCGACCTCGAGGGTATTCCGCAGGGCGCGTATAATCTGCGTGTTGACGGCAAGGCATTCGGAAGACGTGACAGCGAACATATACATATCGTACCCAAGACCGACGGAAAATCGGGAATAGACATTTATATCGACGAGAATACCAAAAACGAGTCGGTGCATATTCCGGTAATTCTCGATAAAACCGGACTGAATGACCTTGTTTACAACGATTTCCATATCGGAAAGAACGCCGATGTCGTAATTGTGGCGGGCTGCGGAATAGATAACTGCGGAAACGCGAAATCCGAGCACAGCGGTATACATACTTTTTATATCGCGGAGGGCGCACACGTAAAATATATAGAAAAGCATTACGGACAGGGAAACGGAGACGGCGAGCGCGTAATGAATCCGACGACAGTTGTCTATCTCGAAAAGGATGCGGGCATGCAGATGGAAACCGCGCAGATAGGCGGAATCGACTCGACCGAACGCTCCACAAAGGCGGTGCTCGGCGAACATTCGACTCTCGATATTCACGAAAAGATAATGACTCACGGCAGACAGCACGCAAATACCGACTTCGAAGTCGAACTCAACGGAAATGACTGCGCCGCGCATGTAATATCGCGTTCGGTCGCAAAAGAAAATTCGAGCCAGCAGTATAATTCCCATGTCGTGGGCAACGCAAGATGCAACGGAAGAACCGAATGTGACGCCATCATAATGGATAACGCCACCGTCAGCGCGATTCCGCGCATAGTGGCGGCAAATCCCGACGCCGCGCTTATGCATGAAGCGGCAATCGGCAGAATAGCGGGCGATCAGCTCATCAAGCTGATGACGCTCGGACTTACCGAGAAAGAAGCCGAAAACGAGATTATAAACGGATTCCTCAAATAATAAGAAACGGACGGCTCCGAAAGAAATCGGAGCCGTTCATTTTAAGAAAATTTAGCACTCATATAAAAAGAGTGCTAATCATTTACAAATAGTTAATAAAATGATAATACAAAATACAAAATTACGGGTTATAATAAAAGCGTCGAAAGGGAAAAGACAAAATAAATAAGCAGAGAGGTGCTCCGAATGTTAAATGTAAGAAATGCATATAAAAAGCATATCGGACAGCCGGGCTGTTAGGCTTGCACCGATGCAAACCGGATACGTTATGATGTCCGACCGACCGACAGACTGTAAAACAGTAAAATCAAAAAAATTAAATGAATGTCATAAAAGTCAGATATGACCGGATGACAAAAGGAGGAATTTATTATGTTTGAACTTAAACCTTATCGTAGAAACAATTCTGTAAAAGAGTACAACCCGTTCAGAGAGATGGACGATTTTGAGAGATCGCTTTTTGCCGATCCGTTCGGCGGATTCTTCGGAAGCCGTGATCTTGAAGCATTCAAGACCGATATTTCGGATGAGGGAGATCATTACCTCCTTGAGGCCGACCTTCCCGGATTTGACAAGAAAGATATCCACCTTGAAATAAACGGCGATACAATGACCATCACCGCAGAACGTAATGTCGAGAACAAGACCGAGGAGAAGAAGAACAAATATGTTCGTATGGAAAGATCCTACGGCAGATATGTAAGAAGCTTCGATGTTTCGGCAATCAACTGCGCCGAAATCAAGGCAAAGTATGACAGCGGTGTCCTGAGTCTGACGCTTCCCAAGAAGGAAGAGAATATCCCTCAGGCAAAACGTGTCGAAATCGAATAATTTCGGCGAAAACAATAAAAATCGGAGAGGCAGTAGCCTCTCCGATTTTTTATGTTATTTATTGTCTTTCGTCATCTCGCAAACCGCGCGTTTCAGACGGGACAGACCGTCGTTTACCGTCCGGCGCGGGCAGGCGATGTTCATGCGCAGGAAAAAGTCGCCGTCTCCGCGGTAATGTCCGCCCGCCGAAAGAAAGAGCCCCGTTTTTTTGCGTATGCTGTCGGCAACATATTCGGAACTTCCGAGTTTTCGGCAGTCGAGCCAGAGAAGATAGGTCGCCTGCGAGGGCATAACCTTTATTTCGGGGATTTCACGCCCGATAAAATCGCGGACGGTTTTTTTGTTTTCGGCAAGATAAACTCTCAGCTCGTCAAGCCAGTCGGCCGATTTTGTGAATGCGGCAACGGCGGCGTCAACCGCGAATACATTCGGCTCGGCAACCTCGTCGGTGTTGAGTGCGCGCCAAATCTTGTGACGCAGAAATTCGTTCGATGCAAATACCGCCGCCGTCTGCAAACCCGCGATATTGAATGTTTTTGTCGGCGCCACACAGGTGATGCTGATGTCGCGGCAGATATCGGATGCCGAGGCAAACGGGACATAATCGCAATCCGGATCTGTCAGGTCGCAGTGAATTTCGTCCGAGATTACGGTCACACCGTACCTTTTGCAGAGCAGACCGACCTTGCGGATTTCGTCTTTTGTCCATATTCTTCCGACCGGATTGTGCGGATTGCAGAATATGAGCATGGATGTCTGCGGATCGGACAGTTTTGATTCGAGATCGTCAAAATCGATGTTGTAATTTTCTCCGTCGAATACGAGTCCGGATTCGAGCGGAACTCTGCCGTTGTTCAATATCGAATTGAAGAAAATATTGTATACGGGGGAAATCACGACAACCTTTTCGGCGGGAGTCGTCAGCTTGCGTACGGCGGACGAAATCGCAGGCACAACGCCGGTGCAGAATATCAGCTGATTTTTTTCGATGGTAAGACCGTGGCGGTTTTTCCACCAGCCTATGTAGGCGTCATACCAGCTATCGGGCAGATCGGCATATCCGTATATTCCGTGAGCCGCTCTTTTGACGATTGCCTCTTCTACCGCGGGCGCGGTCTTGAAATCCATGTCGGCAATCCACATGGGCAGTTCGTTTTCCCCGACATTCCATTTTACCGAATTTGTGTTTTTTCTGTCGATAAGACTGTCAAAATCGTATTTCATGCCTCGGATTTCTCCTCTTCGCATTTTTTGCATATGATTGTCGTTTTCGAGGGGTCGATTCTGTCTTTTTCGATGATAAGCGTTCCGATTTCGTCGGCGGTGATTCTGCCGCCCGACGGGTTGATAACGCTCTCGATTCTGCCGTCTATGTCGGCGGTGACCGTCGAATATTCGAAGGCGAGCGTCGTGTTGAGCAGACGGCAGTTTTTCATTATGAGATTGTCAATATAGCACATTCCCTGAAGACTTTCGATCGTGCAGTCTATCAGCGTTAGATTTTTCGCGTTCCAGCCGAGATATTCGCCCGATATAAAGCTGTTTTTCACCGTTATATTGCCGCTGTTCCAGAACGCGTCTTTCGAGAGCAGACGGGAATCGCTTATTTCGACATTTTCGGCGCCGTCGAACGAATAATTGCCGTAGAGGGTAAGATTGTCTATTTTCATATTTCTGCTGTTCATCGCGAAATAATCGCCTTTTGCGACCGTGTTCGACAGCGTCACATTCTCACAGCTCCAGAGTGTTTCGGCGGCGTTTGAGAATGATACATTCCGAAGCGAAAGATTTTTGCAGCGGCGGAAATTTTTGGGTGCCTCTATCGCACAGTCGAGAACGGTCATATCGGTAGTGTACCAGACTCCTGCACGGGCCATTTCAAACCATGTCGTGTTTTTTACGTTTACGCCGTGCGAATACCAAAGCGGATATTTCCATTTGAACATACATCCGTCGAGCTCGAGATCGTGACACTCTTTGAGGGGCGATTCGCCGTCCTCGAAAATCGTGTTCACTATATGCAGATTGTCCGATCCGAAGAGCGCGCGCTCTCCGGTGAGAATTTTCGAATTTATTTCTTTCATAATAATGTCCTTGCATTTGTAAAACTGCTTTATTTTATCATACCGATTTCATAATGTCAATAACCCGCAATCGGTTTTACAGACGAAAAAGTCCGCCGCGTTCGTCTCCAAACGCGGCGGATTTTATGTGCGGATTATTTCCCGAAATATCTCTTGAGCAGTCCCTCGAATCCGCGTCCGTGACGAGCCTCGTCTTTCGCCATTTCGTGAACCGTGTCGTGAATGGCGTCATAGCCGAGTTCCTTCGCGCGTTTCGCAAGTTCGAATTTGCCGAGAGTTGCGCCGCACTCGGCTTCGCTGCGGAGCTTCAGATTTTTTTCGGTTGATGTGGTTACAACCTCTCCGAGAAGCTCGGCAAATTTAGCCGCATGCTCGGCTTCCTCGTAAGCCGCCTGAAGATAGAAGGCCCCGATTTCGGGATATCCCTCGCGGATTGCCTGACGGCTCATCGCAATATACATACCGACCTCTGTGCATTCTCCCTCGAAATTGGCTTTCAGATTATCGTAAACATCTTTTTCGACTTTGTCTTTTGCACCGATGCCGATTACGTGTTCGCAGGCGTAATCAAGACCGCCGTCTTTTACTTCTGTGAACTTTGAGCCGGGAACACCGCACTGAGGACATTTTTCGGGAGGATTTTCTCCCTCGTAAACATAACCGCATACAGGACATACAAATTTTTTCATCTTGAAATTCTCCTTTTTTTGATTTTTGTTTGATTGTATATTATTTCGGCCGCCCGTATTATTTCGGGCAGTCGCGGCATATGCCGTAGAAAACAAATGAATGAGATTCGATTTTCACACCGTATTTTTCTTCGAGCAGACCGTCGATACCGTCTGTTTCGTTTTCTCCGATGTCGCTGAGTTTTCCGCATATTCTGCAGAAAAAGTGATTGTGATCGAATGTCTGCGCATCGTAATGAAGCGTCTTGTCGCCGACGTCTATCGAAATAATCTCACCGAGCTCGACGAGCTGACCGAGATTGCGGTAAACGGTCGCAAGGCTCATTTTGGGATGATCGGCTTTCAGATTTTCGTACAGCCATTCTGCGGTCGGATGACTTTTTACGCTTCTTAAAAGGGAGAGCAGCGCGTCACGCTGTCTTGAATGTTTCAACGACTGATTTGCATTTGTCATATTTATACCTCTCTCTCGGATAAAAACTCATCCTTATCAATAACGATAATCACTATTATTATTATAATTATATTTTTCTTCTTGTCAATAGCTTTTCAAAATTTTTTTCGAAATTTCCGAAAAAATAAGCGGAAGGCAGAGCCTTCCGCTTGCGAATAAGCTGTATATGAAAAATCAGGAAAGATTTTCGCTTTTTGTGATGCGAAATGTCATTTCAACCATGATAATCATCAGAATAAAGAAAAAGAGCAGATATAACGGCATAATCGAGAATGAAATCCTATTGCCGAGAAGACCGAATATCGGCGGGATAAATGTCGAGCCGACATATGCGCTTGCCATTTGAATACCGATTATCGCCCCCGAATTTTCGGCGCCGAAATTGTAGGGCGTCGAATGGATAATGCATGGATAAATCGGGCCGCATCCGAATCCGATGACAAGAAATGATGCGAACGCCACCGCATACGATTTCGCGGGGATAAAGAGAGCGGCAATACCGATTATGAGTATTGATGTGCCGATTCTTATCATGCCGCGGTCGCCGATTTTGTCGGTGACAAAGCCGCTGATAAAACGCCCGACCGTGATTCCGATATAAAAGAGAGCGGCAAAGCCGGCGGCTCGTTCGGCGCCGATTCCTTTTACCTCAACAAAATAGGTGCTTGCCCACTGCATCGCGGTGGCTTCGGCGGCACAGTATGCGAAAAATCCGAGCAGAAGCGTGGGAACGCCTTTAATTTTCAGAGCGCCGACAAGACCTATGCTTTTGCCTTTTTCTTCGACTTTCGCCTTGTTGACCTTCCATACCGGAAGAGTGAAAAGCAGAAGCAGCGCGATTGCAAGCTGCAGGAAACCGACAATTCCGTACCCGCTTTTCCATGTGAGATTTGTCAGCGCATAGCTCATAATGAACGGACTGATGATAGTCCCGACTCCCCAGAAACAGTGCAGCCAGCTCATATGTTTTGCCTTGTAGTGGAGAGCGATGTAATTGTTGAGTGCGGCGTCAATCGCACCCGCACCGAGTCCGTATGGAACGGCAAACAGAATCAGCAGCGGAAAATTGTTTGAAACCGAGAATCCGAACAGGGCGGCAACCGTGAGAAAAACGCTGACAACCGTCACGGCAGGCGTGCCGATTTTCCTTGTGAGTTTGTCCGAGAAAAGGCTGGAAACGATTGTCCCTCCCGATATCACCATCGAAACAATGCCCATGTAGGATACCGGTACACCGAGTTCAAGATGCATGGTCGGCCATCCCGATCCGAGAAGCGAATCGGGCAGACCGAGACTTATAAAAGCGAGATAAATAAGCGCGAGAAGCAACGAATACATATAAAATCCTTTGTTTAAGCCGATAATTGGTTTTTGAAATTTGCGCGGCGGAAAAGGGAATAGCGACACCGCATTTCGCCTGCATCCGCAAATTTACCATATGCACGCCGAAAAGTCAATAGAAAAAACGGAAAAGATATCAAAATGATAAGACGAAACATACGACTGCCGATGTATGTGAAAAAAGCAGTTTGCACTGCCCGATATGATTATTCGGATGTCTTGAATTTATAGTAAAGCAAACCGACCGAATCCGCCAAAGCCCAACCGATAGGAACCGACCACCAGATGCCGTTCACGCCGAATGTGGGAATCGCGGACAGTAGATACGCCAGCGCGACACGGGTACCCAATGAAATGATCGTAAGGACTACGCTCATTCCCGGTTTTCCCA
>CAZHPU010000053.1:0-9657 GCA_964534435.1 uncultured Lachnospiraceae bacterium
TTTTGCTGGATAAAATCTATGATGACTACGTAGTTCAGAAACTGGTCGAGCAACACAGCGATATGGACAAGGTTCACAAGGGGTCAATAAATTGCATAAGAATAACGTCAATTCTGCTTGAGGATGGAGTACATATTCTGTCATCTGTCCTTCGAATGGGCTTTGGAAACAGCAAAGTAGACAATGCAACTGCAAAGGATAACGCCGCATACGACGGAATGTCCTGCGGCATTGATCCGAATGGCTGCCTTAAAAAATATGCGCATGGATACAATACAGGCACGGCTTGCGAGAAGCATCCGGATGGATTGACCTTTGAGGGATTCCAAATTCCGTCATATGACAAGGCAATTGAACTTGTGAGAACCGCGCATCCGCTGATTGCTCATTTTAGATTGGTATCGTGGGATATTGCAATTGACAAAGGCGGAGAGCCTGTCCTGATTGAGGCAAACATGCGAAAAGGCGGTATTAATTTTCATCAATTCAATAACGGACCGCTGTTTGGCGATTTGACGGAACGGGTTTTGAATGAGGTATTTCGGAAAGGTTGATTGATGTTGAATAAAATTCTTTTTATTTCAAATATAGCCAATAAGGTAGGTGCATTTTCAAAAGCAAGCATAACGGCAGCTCATGAAATAGGTGCCGAGTTTATTATGGCTGCAAATTGGCAAGATGTTAGCGATGCTCAAATTGCAGCCGATGAAGAAGAATACAATGTCAAAGTTGTAAATGTCCCAATTTCAAGGAATCCTTTTTCACGATCAAATAAAATTGCCTATGAAAAATTAGTGGATTTGGTTAAGCGGGAAGGTATAGATTGCATTCACTGCAACACGCCAACCGGCGGTCTTCTTGGACGGTTGGTCGGGAAAAAATGCAAGGTAAAGAAAGTTATATACCAGGCACACGGCTTTCATTTCTATAAGGGCGCGCCGTTGAAAAATTGGCTGCTTTATTATCCCGTTGAAAAATGGCTTGCTCATTATACAGATGTAATGATTACCATCAACAGTGAGGATTATGAATTAGCAACACATAAATTTAAACTGCGTGGTCATGGCAGAGTTCACTATGTACCCGGTGTAGGCATCGATTTATCGCAGTATGGGTCTTATGTTTCAAACATTGCCTTAGCAGACAAGCGAAAAGAGCTTCATATACCGATGAATGCGTTCGTATTGATTTCAGTAGGAGAATTAAATACTAATAAAAATAATGGTGTTGTAATATCGGCATTGGAGAAGTTGGGAGACAAGAATATCCATTATGTCCTATGCGGTATAGGAAATGAGCAAGAGGCATTGCAGAAACAAGCCGATAGAGCTGGTCTGCATGATAATGTGCATTTTCTTGGCTACCGAACGGATGTCCGGGAACTGTACAGAATGGCAGATTGCTTTGTTACTGCATCCTTGCGAGAGGGATTACCGAGGTCAACCATGGAGGCAATGGCATGTGGGCTACCGTGTGTCGCAAGTAAGATCCGTGGGAATGTGGATTTGCTGAATAATAGCAAGTTACTATTTTGCCCGCATGACATTAATAGTTTGCTATCATCACTTAAAATGGCGATGGAAAAAAATATTGCATGTGTCGAGATTGAGCAGAACTGCAACGCGATACGGCGTTTCTCTAGTGAAGAAGTCATAAAAGCGCTGAAACAAGTATATAGCGAGTCAATCGTAGTAGGTTGATGTTCCATTAAAACTGAAGGGTGGTTTTGTCTTTGCATAAAAAAATCAAGAGTATTCTAACAAAAGCGTTCGTTGGCGGTGATTGGAAAGTTGCATATAAAGTTATTGACGATAGAAACGCTCAATATCAAATTGTTGACACGCCGGATGGAACATGGGCAGCAGATCCTTTTCTCTACGAGACAGATGGAGAGCATTACTTATTTGTTGAGCTTTGCCTTAAGAAAAAAGACAAGGGCGTCATTGCGTACTATCATTTCATAAATGGGAAACCAGTTTTTCAGAATACCATTATTGAATCTTCATACCATATGAGTTATCCGTGTGTGTTTTCGTGCGATGGAGAGCGTTATATGATCCCAGAAACGGCTGATAATGGATCGATTGACTTGTATAAAGCAGTTGAGTTTCCGAGACAGTGGAAAAAAGTTGCTACTTTAATCACTCACGAAAAGTATGTCGACACGACAGTATTTTGTCTAAATAACAGGTATTATGTAGTCAGTTACCGAAAAGCCACAAGCGGTTGGAGCTTGGATTTTTTTGAATTAGACATGGTAGGATACCAGCTACACAAAATTGGAAGTAAGGAATATAAGAACAATATTGGTCGCCCAGCTGGTAATTTCTATAAACAAAATGGGCTCATTCGCCCCGCGCAAAATTGTTCACTAAAATATGGAGAAGAAATAATCCTGAACAAAGTTATGACGGATGGAAAGAAGTTCGAGGAAAGAGAAAAAGGAAGAATACAAATTGCTGATATAACGCTTCCGGTAAAGGCTCAAAGAATTCATACATACAATACTGACAGTACATATGAAGTTGTCGATCTGTATGTTGAAAAATTCAATCCGTTGCACGGCGTACAAACGTTTTGGCGTGCATATCTAAAGAAGTATTTTAAATAAACCTTCAGGTTCTCTAATGCAGGTGTGAAATGGCAAAAGAAAAGAAAATTTTAATAATAATGGGTGGTATGGGACGTGCTGGCGCGGAGCGTGTTATTTCCTTAATTTCGGATTATTTCTGTTCGAAAGGTTGGAAAGTATACATAGCTTTGCTGCTTTTTAACAAAGTGGGGTATAGGCTAAATGAAAACATTACCATTGTAGATTTAACATTTGGAGATGGAGCAAGAGCTGGAAAAATTCCGAAGTGGCTATACGGAATTCGAAAGATAGTTAAGGAAATCGAGCCGGATGAAATTCTTTCGTTTGTTGCAAGAGTTAATGTTTTGACCCAGCTTGCTTGTTTCGGGCTGGATTGTCCTATTGTTGTTTCCGAACGAAATGATCCATATAAGGACGGGAGGGGCAAGATTGTTGATATTTTGACAAACTGGCTTTATCCAAAAGCCAAAGCCGTTGTGTTTCAGACGAAAAGAGCTGCGGGCTATTTTCAAAAAATAAAACTTAAAAACAGCATGATTTTGACAAATCCTATTTCAGTTACATGCGAACGGCAGAAGCCAAAATATGGGAAAATAGTAACTGCCGGCAGACTCGCGGAACAGAAGAATCAGAGAATGCTTATCCAAGCATTTGCCAATATTGTTCAAGAGTTCCCAAATGCAGAATTGACAATTTATGGCGAGGGCAAATTGAGACGCGAGCTTGAAGAGCTTGTTCAAACACTTGGACTGAGTAAAAAAGTTTTCCTTCCAGGAAATGTTCCCAATTTGCATGAGTGTATGTGCGATGCCAGCGTTTTTGTCTTACCTTCTGATTATGAGGGGCTGTCCAATGCGCTTCTTGAAGCAATGATGTTAGGCATTCCTTGTGTTTCGACAGATTGCGCTGGAGCCGATGAATACATCGAACCGGGATCAAATGGATACTTGGTGCCCGTTGGCGATGTGAATAAAATGACCCAGGCATTAAAAGATATTCTTTCCTATCCTGAAAAGGCAGAGAAGATGGGGCAAATGGCCAAGAAAATGTCTGTGCGGTTTTCTGAGCAAACTGTTTTGAAGAAATGGTACGAGGCCATAGAAAGTTGAGAAATATTTTGATGAATATAAAAAGTTTTGCTATTTATGGAATTGGAAAATTCATCCCGGATCATCTGTATGTGAATCTGTGCTATTACAAAAAATTCCATATGATGCCTAAATTGAAGAATCCGAAAACATTCAATGAAAAGCTGACGTGGATGAAATTATATGATAGAAATCCGCAGTATACGCAGATGGTGGATAAATACGCCGCCAAAGGTTATGTCGAAAAAATTCTCGGGGGGGGGTATACCATTCCCACATTCAAGGTCTGGGATTCACCCGATGATATTAGCGTAGAAGAACTGCCGGATAAATTTGTTTTAAAATGCACACATGACTGTGGCAGCATAGTGATTTGCAGAGATAAATCTAAGTTTGACTTAGAGGCAGCCAAAGAGAATCTGAAAAAGCATTACAACCGCAACTATTTCTGGATGGGACGGGAGTGGCCGTACAGGAATGTGAAGCCCAGAATTATTGCTGAAGAATATATGGAGGATGCTGAAGAATCCCAGGCAGGACTCACAGATTATAAGTTTTACTGCTTTAATGGAATACCCAAATATCTCTACGTATCGGCGGGACTTGTGAATCATTCAACAGCCAGGATAAGCTTTCTGACCCTTGATTGGCAGTTCGCTCCATTTGGAAGAAGCGATTACAAGCCATTTGAAGAGTTGCCGAAAAAGCCGGTGAACCTATCGTTGATGATAGAAATCGCAGAGAAGCTATCGAAAGATTTTCCTTTTTTGAGAGTCGATTTGTACGAAATAAAGGGAAGGGTTTACTTTTCAGAGCTTACGCTGTTTCCGTGTAGCGCAATGATGCCATTCACCCCGAAGGAGTGGGATGAAAGACTCGGCCTTGAATTAGAATTGCCGCATAACGGCTCTAACGATAAGCAATAAAAAGTAGTTGACCATTAAACGCCATTCTGCTATCAAGTTTAATGGAAAGGTGATATTTTTCAAAATAGATTTTGATCGTTTTACAAACCATCGTGCGAATTATTTCGATAGTGATGGAAATCTTCTGCCTTTTGGCGAAGCAGTCTGTACTCCGGATCCAAATAGAAAGTTGAGAATTCCGGATGCGCTGAATGAAATGATTACCTTGGCAGAAAAACTGGCAGCACGGGAAATGTTTGTACGAGTGGATTTTTACTACTGCAATAAGAAAATATATTTTGGAGAGATGACATATTATCCGGCGGCAGGGTTCGGTAAATTTATCCCGGAGGAGTGGGATGAAAAAATCGGTCTGGAACTGGAATTGCCGTTTGATGGCTATAAACGTAGCAAATTCTAACGATATAAAAGTCATGGCTCCCATATCAGATTAAGGTGGAACATAAATGAACGCAATATTTGTTATGAGTACATCATTTCCGTATGGTCAGGCTTTTTCAAGTCGTGCGAGAAATCTCACAAAGCTGCTTTGTGCCTGCGGATATCATGTACATATAGTATCACCGAAATCCGTAGGAGGAGAGAAATCGGAAGAACTCAAAGGCGTAGATTATTCGGTTACGCATATTAATGACCCTCAAAGTGTTCTGACACTGAGTGGTATAGGGACGGAAAAACCATATATGAAGGCTGTAAATGATTATGTAGCTAAAAACAAGGTTGATTTGATTGTATCAAGCAGCATGGTCTTTGTCGCGGGTCATCTCCTAAAGCTGGCGAATAAACTTCAGGTTCCTTACATAGTGGAGCAATGTGAATGGTATGATTTCTCAACTTTCAAATATGGCAAGCTAAATCCGTATTACAGAGAACACATCCGGATGATTGAAAAAAAGAATAGGAAAGTAAGTGGAGTAATTGCAATCAGTCGTCTGTTTGAGCAACACTATTCTTTCCAGGGAGTTCAGACCATTCGGATCCCGACTATCCTAGATGTTAAGAATACAGAATATCGTATTGATCGAAATGATAATAGCTCAGACAGTGTCTACCACATCGCTTTTGCCGGAAGCCTTGGAAAAGGCAAAGAAAAAATGAAGCCTATTTTCAAAGCACTGGTAAAAATTAATCAGGTAAGTAAAAATATTGTTTTTGATATTTATGGACCGAGTGAAAAGGAGCTGCTGATTAATATTGATGGAGATGAGAAACTCTGGAGTCAAGTGCAACTTTATGTTAATGTACATGGACGCATACCGCAGACAGAGGTTGAGAGTGCAGTCAGGAGTGCAGATTTTACAATCTTTACAAGACCAATCCGAAGGTCATCAAATGCCGGTTTTCCTACAAAGTTTGCGGAAAGTATGGCCGTTGGAACTCCTGTTATTACAAATGATACGGGGGATATCAGCCTATACCTTAAGAACGGCGTGAATGGTTTTTTGCTTGGGAATGGGACAGAAGATGAGATAGTGAAGGCCTTTGAGCAAATTACTTCGTTTAGCAGTAAACAATATGAGGATATGCGAAAGGAAGCAAGAAATACAGCTGAAGGCTGTTTTGATTATTCTTCATACATAGCCGGAATGCATGACTTTTTGAAACGGTGCAAATAAGTTGGGGGGGATGCAGGGTGAATTGTAAAAATTCTTTTTTTGAAAAATTAGGTTCTGTTATATATATGGCTTCGCAAATTGCATCAATGGGATTTGCTTTTTTAATCAATGTTTTGATGACAAATTATAGCGGAGGCGATGATGTATACGGCCAATATAAATACGCTACGAATTTTATACTTACAATTCCGGCATTATTCAGCCTTGGCATCACTTGGAGTTGTGCAGCACTTATAGCGAAAAATGACGAAAAAAATAAAAAAGGCGTTGTCACCGCAAGTATTGTTTATACGACTTTAATCGGAGTTATTATTACGGTGGCTTTGTATATTATTTCGGGTATTTCCACTGCACTTGATGTAGAGACTTTTCAGAATGTTATGATAGTGTTTCCATTTGTTGCATTCTTTCTGCTTCAGAAGCTGGTAAATCAAATATACATGGGAATGGGCGAAACTTTCAGACTGAGTCTATACAGTGCGGCCCCTAATTTATTCATATTCTTAGGGTTGTTAGTCAGTGCTCTTTGTTTTCACAAGATAGAGTATACATTTGCAATATTGCTCTATCTGCTCAGTTATGTCATTGTAATTTTACCCAAAATGATTGGCATTAAATATGATATTAGTAATTTTAAGGCAAGCTCGCGCACCCTTTTACAAGACTTGAAAACAAATGGGTTTAAGGTACATTTATCCTCGATTTTTACTACGTCATCTACGCAGATCATCGCGCTGGTCTGTGGGAATATTTATGGATATGCTGAGTATGGTTATTATTCTCTGGCGGCAAGTTTGGCTACGGTATTTCAATTTATTGGAAGCTCCGTAGCTGTTGTAAAATTTAAACAGTATACAAATACAGAGCGCATAGCCAAGAAGGATTTTATTTTTATGGTAGGCTTGGGCGGGGTGGCATATGCGCTTATGTTCTTTGCTATCGACACCGTATTCTTTTGGTTTTATCCGGAGAGCTATAAGCCCACAATACTTTATTTGAAATTGCTATGTTTATCTAACCTGATTTACGGCTTTTCAACTTTATTTAATCGATTTTTTATCGGAAAAGGATTGGGCGGCAGGGTAATGAAAAACTCTTTTATAACAGCTGCCGCAACAATAGTGATAGACGTACCAATGATTCTTTTGTTTGAAATGAGAGGAATGGCTGTTGCTACAATAGCTGTTAGTGTTATTTGTTTGTGTGCGTATATTTTTGATTACAGAAAATATAGACAGGAAGCAGTAAAAGGAAAGATAATTGATGAAAATATATTACAGTAACCTTCCTTACAAATGGATACCTTTCAAATGCCTCAGAACTTATGTACTGGTGCTACTCATATTATCTTTGATTGGACCAGTGAAATACGAGTATGATTTTTTTTATGCTCTTTTAATGGTCTTGTACATTATTGCTTTCCTAATCTTAACCTGGATAGGGATGGCAAAAGGGAGTGCGTATACACCGCCTTGTTATGGAACAGTTCGCGAAAAGAATAAGTTAATCTTTTGGATAAAGCTGGCAACGATCATTTGTCTTCCTATAAAGATCATGCTGGTTGTGTCTTCTATACAAATTATGGGAATGCCGGATATAGGGAATGTTTTTTCTATGCTTGCATCTGTTTATACTGAAATGCATCACGGAGAAACATTTACCAATGTTTATAGGCAGATAGATACATTTTGTACAATGATCTTTTACTTCTCGACATTCGCAGGCGTTTACTGGAGAAAAAAGTTACCGAAACGGTATATGTGCCTTATAGCCGTGAATGTGATTTTGGATTTATTTTATAATATATGCTTTATTGGAACACAAAGATCCATTACAACGATTGCTGTGCTTGGGTTAACAGTATTTGTTAGGGAAGCAATTCGAAAAGATCTGAAAGTTGACAAGAAAAAGCTAAGAAAAATAGTGATAGTAATAATATTACTTTTGATTGTGTGCCTTAATATATTGTCTGCCAGAACAACTCTCTGGAATGAATCTACCAGCTATATTTATGAAAAGGATATTTTCAACTTGTCACATCCGCTACTCTTTTGGTGTCAGAGCGATAAGCTGAAATATGATGTTTGTGAATTACTCTTGTATTTCACTCAGGGATTTTATGGATTGTCCTTGGCATTTCAAGTCCCTTTTGAATGGAGCTTCATGCTTGGAAGCGTCAGAGGATTAAACAGTATTATTTCCCAAATATTTTCATTTGTGCCTGATATGGTGGAATTAACATACCCATTAAGGGCAGGTGTAAAATTTGGCGTAGACGGCCTGGCAAATTGGTATACAATTTTCCCGTGGTTGGCCAGTGATCTTTCTTTTGTAGGTGCTTTGATATATATGGCGGTTATAGCTTGGCTATTCATGAGATGCTGGATACAATCGGTAGAATATGACAACCCTATAGCATTTACGCTTTTAGTACTACTGATGATTCAATATGCTTTTTTAATTGCCAACAATCAGTTGTTTGTCCAAAGAGGTGAGTCACTGGCTACGGTATGCCTGCTGGCGCTTTATTGTGTAGGGGGGGGCAAGAGCCAACTTCTTACCGGACAAGGAAGAGTAGGTATTTTTTTGCCTGCCTTTGCACATATGTGCAGGGTGGCAGCATGAGTAATCGCAAACTCCCTATTTACTTTTTTTACATGCTGTTTCTGGCAACGATTATAAGCATTAATCAGGGAAGTAGCACTATTTCGTCGATTTCTTATGTGTTGATACTCTTGATGGCTGTGATATGCAGGGAAGAAATAGATGTGATGTTGCTTTTCTGTCTACTCCCTATTCAGCGTGTATTTATGATATCACGCGGCTTCATGACAGTCATCCCACCGATCATCGTATTGATAGTTATAAAATACTTTCTGCATCGCAGAGTTTTTAAGCGTTGCCAAAATCAATTGACGGCTGCGATTGTGCTGTTATTCTACTCCTTGGCTGTGGAATTTATAAGATTTTCGACTATTAAGAATACAGTTGAGTATATCTTGACAATTGCATTGATGATTGTTATCTGTGAGTTTGTTGACCGGGATCTGCGAAAATCGTGCTTCATTGTCTATTGTATTAGCTCATTTCTGTCAGCATTGGTAGGATATTTATTCCCGACAGTCGGTAAATACGCGGCATTATTTACTATGGAATACAATGCAAGATTTCAAGGCCTTCTCACAGATCCCGGAACATTTGGTCAAACCATGGTATGTGCGATAGCCATGATTATAACAATATTTGTTATGAACAAACGGGAAGAGAGAACAAAGTTAGAAAAAAGCACATTTCAAGCTCTTGGCACCTTTGTTCTCTGTATCTTCTTCCTATATTTCATAATATTAAGTGGAACCAGGGCTTGCCTGATCGCAATAGGGGTTATATATGCCATAGTCCTAGCCGGATTATTCAGAACAAAAAGAAAAAGTACG
>CAZHPU010000054.1:0-9416 GCA_964534435.1 uncultured Lachnospiraceae bacterium
ATCGATAGCTCAGATTAATGATTCATTTAACCGAGATTTCGATTATTCCGAATCTGTTTCGGATAAACAGCAGGTTGTCGTAGCTTGTATCTTATCTAAAATCACCGAACGAAAAACCAAAAGCGGAGAAAACATTTATATTTTGCACGTCGAAGACAATACAGGCGAAATTGATATCCTGGCATTCTCAAAATCTTTTCCAAGTATAAATACCAATATAAAAACGGGAACTGCTCTTGCCATTAACGGCAACATATCGGTAAGAGAAAACGAAAATCCGAAAATTATTGCGACTGATATTTCGCTGCTTGAAAGCTTGGATAAAAGTTATAACAGTAAATCCGATAATGTAAAAAATAATTCTGTCAACGAAAAAAATAACGAATTTACGAAATTATACATAAGAATTGATATGGTAAATTCAAAAATGTATGATAAAGTGATGAATATTCTTGATATTTTCGCAAAAAACGATTCTGACAGCAACAAATACACGGCAGGATATGTTAAAACTTTTATTTTCGATCAATCCGAAAAAAAATATATTCCGTATAAAGATAATCCGGTTTATGTTGATGACTATGTTATTAAAGAACTTTCCGCAATATGCGGAGGATCGGAAAATGTTGTTTCAAAATAAATATAATGTAAATTTTGTTGTATTTAATATTTTTGTTAACATCTGATTTATATCATTGTGTTATAATCTTACAGAAAACGAAGTTCCGAACAAGGATTAACTATAATATTATGAGGTTTGAAAATGCCAAAAGATAAAAATACCGAAAATCAAGTAGAAGAGGCAGTGCATACATCATTCGCATTATGCCGTTCGGCAGTTTCGATTATTCTCAGCGTTTTGATTTCAATCGTTTTAATTGGTGCAATCGCGGGATGCGTTGTTGTAGGGGCATTTGCAATTTATCTTGCCAACAATGTTGACAGTAATGTAGATGATATTGTGCTTATAACCGAGCAGGGAAGCGGAAATGCCACAAAAATTCTGTACTATGATCAAGACGGAAACTTGGTTGAGGACGAATCACAGCGACTGAGCAGTGAAGGAAATTCTTACTGGGTATCTTATGATGACATCCCCGAGAATCTGGTTAATGCGTTTGTCGCGATTGAAGACAAAAGATTTTGGGATCATAACGGTTTTGACTTAATTACAACAGTAAAAGCAGTCGCAAAATTCTTTTTACCGCTTGGGGAAAGCGGCGGCGGCTCAACAATTACCCAGCAGCTTATAAAAAATGTAACCCATAATGATGAGTATACAATTCAAAGAAAAGTAAATGAGATTTTTAAGTCGATTGAGCTTGAAAAGAAGGTCGGCGACAAAACTAAAATTATCGAAAGCTATCTGAATGTAATTTACCTCTCACAGGGCGCATATGGCGTTCAAGAAGCAGCACATACATACTTTAATAAAGATGTCAGTGATTTATCACTTCTTGAATGTGCGGCAATTGCGGGTATTACCCAAAACCCGTCAAAATGGGATCCTGTTACCAACCCGGAGAATAATAAATCAAGACGAAATGTTATTCTGACCGCAATGTATTCTCAAGGATTAATAACAAAAGCGGAATATGATGAGGCTTATGATGCTGTTTTAACTCTTGATGTTTCCAAATCCGAAGTTACGACCACAGGAACAAACTCATGGTATACCGATGCGGTTATTGATGAGGCATCCGAATTGCTTGCGGAAAAATACGGTACAAGTACTCAAATAGCATCAAAAATGCTTTATTCCGGCGGATATTCAATAATTACGGCACAAGACAAAGAAGTTCAGGCAATACTTGATAAATATTATCAGGACATGAGCGATAACTCTGTATTGCCGGTCTCGGATGTTATAAATGTCGAATCGGCAATGATTGTAATGGATCCTCACAATGGAAATATACTCGGTCTTGTAGGCGGCAGAGGCGAAAAAAAGCAGAATCGAATATTTAATCTTGCAACCGATGCAGTCAGACAGCCCGGATCATCACTGAAACCGATAGCCGTTTATGCACCCGCACTTCAAGCCGGAATTATAAATTACGGCTCCGTTTTTGACGATGTACCTTATAATTTCGGTACTGTTACCACAGATGAAAACGGAAAAGAAACATATTCAAAACCGACGGGATGGCCTCGAAATTCCAATAATGCATACCGAGGGCTGACTACAATCGAATACGCGATAGCGATGTCCAAAAACACAATCGCAGTACATGTTTTGGATGCACTCGGCATTAACAATTCATATGATTTTTTAACAAATAAAGTGCATTTGACCACACTTGTCGATTCGGACAAAAACTACGCAGCACTGGGGCTCGGCGGTCTGTCATACGGTGTAACCTTAAAAGAGCTTACCGCTGCATATTCGATTTTTTCAAACAATGGGGTTTATACGTCATCAAGAACTGTTATAGAAATTCTCGATAATAACGGCGACACGATAATAGAAAATGAAACCCAAAAGGAAATTGTACTCAGCGAAGAAAATGCGCAGGTTATGACTAAATTGCTCGGTCAGGTTATTCACCATTCGGGAGCAACGGCGTCAACGAGTTTGAAGCCTATCAGTAAACTTGTAGATGTCGCAGGTAAAACCGGTACAACAAATAATAACTATGATAAATGGTTTGTAGGTTATACACCTTATTATCTTGCCGGCATCTGGACGGGTTATGTAGAACAGCAAAACATAGGAAGCAAAGTCAGCAATCAACACTGCGTGTTGTGGAATAAAATAATGGTTGAATTACATCAGGAAGTTTTGAAAAATGTCGCCGATGGAAAGGAAACGCTCAAAACATTTGATGATGAACTTCTTATAGAAGCAACCTACTGTATTGACTCCGGCAAACTCATAACAGAAGCTTGCGAGGCAGATCCTCGTGGAAATCGATCCGAAGTCGGATATTTTACCAAGGATACATTACCGACCGAAGAATGTGATTGCCATGTTTTGGTAAAATATTGCGTTGGACACGGCGTAGCGAACGACTCATGCCCCGAGTCATCCTGCACATATGTCGGACTGCTCAATGTCAAACGAGTTTTTCCCGTTAATATTTATGTTACCGATGGACAGTATACCTATGTTGATTTGAATGGTGCATTACCGTATACATCCGGTTCAAATTATCCTTTTTATTGGAATTTGTACATTGCGACAGATAAATATTCGGGCAGAACTTACAGCACCGAAGGCCAATATAACAGATATTGCACATTCCATAAAGGGACTGAAACAATTCCCGATGATACCGTGCCTGTTGAGACAGATGATAATGATACCGATTTGGATAATCCATAATTTTTGATTAATCGAGGATTGTTGAAATGTTGATTATCGGATTAACCGGAAACAGTGGCAGCGGAAAAAGCTATGTTGCGTCACTTTTTGAAAAAAAAGGTATACCATCGATTGATACCGATGCTATTGTACACAGACTTTACGAGGACAACCCCGATTGCATAAACAAACTAAAATCGGTCTATGGAGATTCGATAATACTGCCAGACGGTACCGTTAACAGAAAAGCACTTGCCGACATAGTCTTTTCCGATTCTGAATATTTGAGAATTCTCAATGAGATTGTTCATGGTTTTGTTAGATCCGAAGTTCAAAAAAAACTGAATAAATTTGCTGAGCAAAATAAAACTGCGGTGATTATTGATGCTCCTCTGCTGTTTGAATCGGGGCTTGATAAAGAATGTGATTTGACAATGGCGGTTATTGCAGATGAAGGAACGAAAGTTGAAAGAATAACAAAGCGAGATAAGATCACTCCCGAAAAGGCAATACTGCGATTGAAAAATCAAAAAAGCAATGAATTCTTCAGAGAAAAATGTAAATTTATAATTTCAAATAACGGAAACGATAATCCCGAGGATTATGTAAATCAATTTATTGAAAAATATATTTATACTAAGCGGAGGTTACAAGATGTTTAATACAGATGAGGAAATAAACGCCCTTAAAGAAAAAATTATGTTCAAAAAAAAGAATGTTTATGAAGAGCTGACCGATGAACAGGAAAGTGAAATGAACTGTTTTTCGGAAGACTATAAGCATTTTCTCGATTTGTCCAAAACTGAAAGGGAAGCCGTAAATCAGGCTGTTGATATTGCGGAAAAATCCGGTTTTTCCGAATATAAATTCGGCGATAATCTGTCGGTAGGCGGAAAATATTATTTCAATAATCGTGGGAAAGCGATTTATCTTTTTGTAATAGGATCCGAAAATGTCGAAAACGGAGTCAGAATTTCGGCAGCCCATATAGATTCTCCGAGACTTGACTTGAAACAGCATCCGTTATTTGAAGAAGGAAATATGGGTTTCTTAAAAACTCATTACTACGGAGGAATAAAGAAATATCAGTGGACTGCAATTCCGCTTGCAATACACGGAAGAGTTGTCAAATCCGATGGTGAATTTTCCGACATCGTTATAGGAGAAGATGATTCCGATCCCGTTTTCTATATCAACGATCTTCTTCCTCACCTTGCAAAAGATCAAATGTCAAAATCGCTTGCCGAGGGAATACAGGGAGAAAAATTGAATATTTTGATTGGTTCAAGACCTATATCGGCAAGCGGAGATATTAAACTCGGACTGATGAAAATCCTGTATGAAAAATACGGTATTAAGGAATACGATTTTGTTTCCGCAGAACTCAGCATAGTACCGGCGTTCAAATCGCGTGATATAGGTTTTGACCGCTCGCTGATAGGCGGTTATGGTCATGATGACAGAGTTTGTGTTTATCCCGCTCTTCGTGCAATAATCGAAACCGAAAATCCCGTTCATACGCTGATGGTTGTATTAGCCGATAAGGAAGAAATCGGAAGCGGAGGAGCAACAGGCATGCAGTCGGCGGCTTTTACCAATATACTTGAAGAAATCGCAAAATCACAAAATGCAAATTATCATACTGTAATATCCAATTCGAAATGTCTCTCCGCTGACGTTAACGCAGCATATGATCCTAATTTCAGTGAAGTTTACGAGGCTAAAAACTCAAGTTTCATAAACGAAGGCGTTGTTATGACTAAGTATACCGGAGCACGCGGAAAGAGCGGAACATCCGATGCATCTGCGGAATTTGTAGGTTTTGTCCGCAATATTTTTGATGAATACAATATTATATGGCAGACAGGGGAAATAGGCAAAGTCGATCAGGGCGGCGGAGGAACAGTCGCTATATATATCGCAAACCAAAATATAGATGTAGTTGATCTCGGTGTACCGGTTATATCAATGCACTCTCCTTATGAGGTTATTGCAAAAGCCGATCTTTATATGACCTATAAAGCGTTCCTGGCATTTAATAAATAATTGTTATTAAAAATAAACTGCGGCACTATTCCTGCCGCAGTTTATTTTAAGAAATATTGACAAATCAACCAATAAAGACTATAATATAACAAAAGTATGCGGATATGGTGAAATCGGTAAACACGCCGGTCTTAGGAACCGGTGCTTTCGCTTGTGGGTTCGAGTCCCACTATCCGCACCATGATAGCAATGAAGGGAAAAAATGTTGCTCGTTGCAAAATTTAGGGAGACTCGGGGTAACATTTCGAAATTACACTTTCTTTAATATAAGAAAGTGAGATATAATAAGGAGTAACGAAAATGAAATTCATGTCCAACAAGATGTTATTCCCGATATGTCTTGTCAATTGCGGCACAATAACGACCGCAATAACGGGGAACGCGGCAATAATGCTTGGCTGTGGGATATACGGGGCATTGATTGCGATGATGATTATAGCTTCGTAATTTGACAACTCGGTATATAACCATATCAAATACAGAACGGATGGTGATCACAATGGAAACAAACTATAATGAGGAAAAAGTTATTAAGGAGATTGACTGGGTGCAACGCGAAATGCAGAGATGTGAATATAACTCACCGAGATACCAAGCGCTGCACGGCAAACTGAGACGGCTTTACAAAATTCTGGGTGAGATCGAAAAGCAGAAGCCGAAAAAAAATGATATTTTTTCCGAAGAGCAGTTAAATCTTGTGAACGAAGTAATCGGGCAGACCGAGGCGGAGATGCGCCGCTGCGGGTCGGAGACTGCCGAGTACCATCGGCTTGCCGAAAAGCTGAAAAATCTGAATGACACAAAGGCGCACATAACAAGCGGGCTTGCGAAGAAAGAAAAGAAGAAAAAGGGGATTGATATTCTTAAAAAAGTCGGCAAAGGCGCGGGTATTGTCGTAGGAGGCGCAGCCGCACTTATCGGTGTTTTGCTTGTCAAGGGCAAATTATCGGGTTGGCAGAGCGGTGAAAGTTATGACCGTGACGATGACGATGATGACGATGACGATGAAGAAAAGTTTGTATGCCCGAGATGCGGCGGAGCGATGGAGTACGAGGACGAACGCTGTGATATTCTTGTCTGCCCGAGCTGCGGTGAGTCGATGGACTATGACAGATATGGATTCGACAGTGATGAGGAGTATGAGGCACAGTTCCCGACCGAGGATGATTATTATGCCGAATTTCCCGAAGACCGTGATGACGACAATGATGACGAGTATGACGATGAAGACGAGTATGATGACGAAGATGAAGACGACGAGGGCGATTGGGATTACGACTTTGAGCGGGACGGGCGATGCAATCTTGATGATGAAGACGATTTCGAGTAACCCCAACGCATACGGAAAATGTTGAGGATTTCAAAGCAAAAGAAGACGGCTTAAACAAGCTGTCTTCTTTTGCTTTGATATTTGTTAAAGGTATATTTGTGCGATAGTATTATGAGCCGCAAGCTCCGACAGTACAAGCAAAGGAAAAAATGCGGTAAGTGGCCTAAAAGATATTGACATCGGCAGTTTTATATGGTAAAATCGTGCACACAAATCAAGCAAAGAGAGGATATTAGCAATGGACAAAACAGCAGGCAAAAAATCAAACATTTTGAAGACTGTTACAATCATTTTGGCTTTTATATTTACAGTCGGGCTATTGACCGCGTGCGGAAACTCGGAGCAATCGGTAACTACAGTGAAATCGGAAGAAACACCAAAGGGTATTTCTTCGCTTATTCCGGATCCGTATAAGATGTTTCCGAACTCAAATATATTAATAACTAATAATGAAGACGATTATTACGGATTTCTTGTTTACAAACCCGGCGACGGTGACTATGACGCATATGTCAGTGCCTGTCGTGAGATGGGATTTACATACAATGTATGGACAGACGAAGATGACGGTTCAGAAGACGGTTTGGCCGCTCGTATCTTCTATGCATATGATGAAACAGAAACTTATCAACTACAAGTTACATTTACAAAATCCGCAGATGACTCCGACGGTATGATCGCAATCAGCTGCACAGATATGACAAAAGAGTAATTATTTATATTTTTTGCGCGAAAAAAACATGCCCTTTTATGAGAAGAGAGAATAGAAACGCTACACGCGTTTTCTGTTCCCTCTTCTTTTAGTATACAGATATTACCCTAATTACTAATCATCTTCTTTATGCTAAATTGATACCCAATAATAAATTTTAGAATTTATATTCAAATCTATTGAAATTACTCATCAAATAGTGTAAAATATAAATGCAAATAAAATGGAGGTATTGGTATGACATTAAAATTAAACGACAAATATTTATCCGAATATGTTACAGCCGAAGATTTACGCGAAATTGAGCCTGAGGTCGAGAAAGCACATGAAACATTAAAAAGCGGCACAGGCGAAGGCAATGATTTTCTCGGTTGGATTGATCTTCCCGTAAATTACGATAGGGAAGAGTTTGAACGCATTAAAGCGGCAGCAGAGAGAATCAAAAAAAGCTGCGATGTCTTTATCGTTATAGGAATAGGCGGCTCTTATCTTGGGGCCCGCGCCGCAATAGAGTTTTGTACGAGTGCAAAATACAATGCATTAAAAAAAGACACTCCCGATATATATTTTTCGGGCAATGACATCTCAGCATCAAATATGTCCGAGTTGCTTTCTATTTGCGAAGGACGCGATGTCTGCATCAATGTTATTTCAAAATCAGGCACTACAACAGAGCCTGCAATTGCGTTCAGAATATTCAGAGAGCTTCTTGAAAAGAAATACGGTAAGGAAGAAGCAAGAAGCCGTATATTCGTAACAACCGACAAATCGCGCGGAAAACTCAAAGAACTCTCAAATGAAGAAGGATACGAAACATTTGTTGTACCCGATGATGTCGGAGGACGTTATTCTGTTTTGACACCGGTCGGTCTTCTCCCCATTGCCGTTGCAGGTATAAATATCGATGATATGATGTCGGGAGCCGCAGCGGCTCGTACCGAATATACATCAACCGATATTTCAAAAAATGATTGCTACAAATATGCGGCTTTGAGAAACATTCTTTATCGTAAAGGCAAATCAGTGGAAATTCTTGCATCTTATGAATCGTCTCTCGGAATGACCGCAGAATGGTGGAAGCAGCTTTACGGCGAATCGGAAGGCAAAAACAACAAGGGCATTTTCCCGGCATCTGTTTCGTTTACAACCGATCTACACTCTATGGGACAGTTCATACAGCAGGGAAGCCGTATTATGTTCGAAACCGTAATAGATCTTATCAATTCTTCCGACAGCGTTGTAATCCCGTATGACGAAACAAATTCGGACGGTCTTAATTTCATAGCAGGCAAAGATATGCATTATGTTTGCAGAACCGCATTTACAGGAACTGCAATAGCACATACAGACGGTGGAACCCCGAATATTGTTATTGAACTTTCAAAGCGCGGAGCATACGAGTTCGGATACCTTGTATATTTCTTCGAGCTTGCATGCGGAATATCCGGATATATGCTCGGAGTCAATCCTTTTAATCAGCCCGGTGTAGAAGAATACAAGAAAAATATGTTTGCACTGCTCGGAAAGCCCGGATATGAGGATCTTCAAAAAGAGCTTCTCGCTAAAATGTAAACAAATTGTTAGAATTGTTCTGCAATGCTTGAAATACAATAATTATTAATGTATAATATATCCAACAAGTAAAAGGGTTTAACCCGAAGGAGTTGTATACTATGACAAACATAATCGTAGGGCCGAAGGGTCACAACAAAACATCTTTACTTATTGACAGGGTTAACGCAGCTGCTGAAATTTCAAAGGGAAGCGTTATCTGTATTGAGAAGGTGTCTGTTTCGCAATTTCTTGTCTCCAGTAAAGTTCGTTTAATCGACATCGATGAATACGAAATAAATTCCTATGATACATTCTACGCATTTATATGCGGACTTATTGCATCAAATTATGATATAACCGATATATTTGTGGATTCTACGTTGAGAATCGGCGGAAGAGATATGAACGAGCTTGATTCGTTTATCAAAAAGGTAAATGCACTTGGTATGGAAAATAACATAAACTTTACA
>CAZHPU010000055.1:0-7435 GCA_964534435.1 uncultured Lachnospiraceae bacterium
GTAAAGGGTTACGGTATGTTCGAAGTTTTCGCCGTCGCCGTCGGGATCGAATTCACCGAACAGTTCCAGCGGCTCGATTGCGGCCTTCGTGAAATATGCGCCGGTGAAGTCGCCGCTCTCGGTAAATTCTCCGCCGAGATAGCCTTCCTCATCGTCAAACTGTCCGCATACCTCTTCGATGCCGTCCATATCGTTCAGCGGCATTACCGCAGAACGTATCGCCCAGTTGATAACGTCGCCCGAGCTGTGTCCCATCGAGACGTCGGGGCCGACGCCCGCAAGAACAGACGGCAGCAGCGATCCGCCGGCGACAAGTTTCAGCTCAACCGAAATACCGGGGTGCGACTTGTTGAAGTCGGTGTTGATAAGGTTTCTGATTATCTGTGCCTGGTCGCGTCCGAGTGTCGTCCATACCTCGACGGTGTTGCCCTCTTCGACAACTTCCATCGATCCGAGCGTGTTGTAGTCGGATACAAACGAACGGGCGAACTGAATCATCTCAAACCAGAGCGCTTCAAGGAATGTGTCGTTTGCCTTGTGCTCTTTCGACGCGTCGGTCGAGGGTGACTCGACGACGATGTAGTCGATTTCGAGCGGCTGCTCGGTCGATGTCTGAAGCCATGTGCCGAGCGTTCCGAGATACTCTTTGAGGTTTGAAAGGTTGGATGCGATCTTGTCCTCGTCCGAGCCCATACGGTCGAGCAGCAGCGCGACCTTGTTCAGTGTCTTTGCGTGCGAACCCGTCGATTTCGTGATTTTGCTGAACTCTTCCGAAATCGCTTCAAGCTCTTTTGCCTGACGGAGAAGCTCATCAACCTCGTCGGGCATAATGCGGTAGAATCCGTAGTCGCGGTTTGCGTCGGGATCCGAACCGGTAATCATAAGGATCTTGATGTAAATCGAGTTGATTGTGGTCATCGACGCGTCAACGCGGCGGAGGATGTCCGCCATGTTGCCGAGCGAAGCTTCAAGCTCGATGGTGTTGACGCCCTTTTCAAGATAGAACTTGAATGTCGTCGTGCCGTCGTTCAGCGCGCCTGTCTGCCAGTCGTCGCTGTAATTGAACTGGAGGTATCTCGCTTCCTTGAACGGAACTTCGGCCTCCTTGCCCTCGGCAATCATGCTCGCGGTTGCGACGCGCAGCGTTCTCGACGAGAATGTTCCTTCAAGCACGCTCTGCTTGAAGCGGAGTGTTACCTGATACCAGCCGGTTTCGGGGACTTCGATGCTCCAGCGTACCCACTGGCCGAGGTTTTTCCATTTTTCACCGCCGTCGCCGCCGATGACGTTAAGCAGAAGCTGTGTCGCGTCCTGCGGCTCGGTTATATAAGATGTACGGTCGTTGGTCGGGTAAACCGTGTTTTCGGATGTCGCATCCGGATATTCGCCCTGAATCTTGACAGCGGTTCCGGTGTAGTCTTTGGCATCCGCGTGACTTGCGAGATATTCTTCATACGACATTGTGTCGGCTACGGGAACAAGCTCAATCGCGGCGATTGCCATCGACTCGCGCTGTGACTCGAGCTGAACGGTGTTCTCGCCTTTTTCGAAGTAGAACTTAAGCGGCTCGGTGTAGTAGCCGGTCGAGTCGGATGCCGTGTAAGTTCTTCTTTCGCCGATTTTGGTTGTGAGACCGAGCTTTGCGTTCTTGTAAACATTTGCCGAAGAAAGCACAAGCTCTTTTTCGGTCTTGATTTCGTTTCCGTTTATATCGCTCTGATATGCGGGATATTTTTCGCATCCCTCGGCAAGAAGAGCCGCCTCGTCAACCGTTTCGCCGGTTTTCGGGAAGAGCAGTTTGCCCGTCGATGTGTCGCGTTTCAGAACGTTGCCGTCGGCGTCGACATAGCTGTATTTAACCTTGCCGTCCGCGTCGAGGTATTTGTAGACGGGACCGCCGTTGTCGTCGGTGAGCAGCGTCGACTCGTCGTCGATCCATGATTTGGTCATGGTCAAGAAGCGCGCTTCATAGAACGGAACCTTTTCGTTTACATAAAGCGTTCTTTCAATGGATGTCGTCTTTGAGTCGGTCTTGCCGGTCGACTCGTCTGTGTCAAGCACAGGATAGTAGACGATATTGATATTGTAAAGACCGGTTGACGGAACGTCAAGCGTCCATCCGACAACGCCGTCGGACGGAAGATAGAGCAGTTTCGTACCGTCGTCGAGATCAATCGACATAACGCCTTCCGCGTTAGTGATTTTCTCATTGTAGGCGACAATGGCGTCACCCGAAATCGCAACGCTCTCACTTCCGGGCCCTACATCGGTGTACTTTGCGATGTAGCTCGAATATTTGATGGTGTCCAGAAGCTCGGAGAGAGTCGGAGTTTCATAGCTGCCTGCCGCAGAAGCCTTTGTCTCGCTTGTTTCGGTCTCGTCTGCCGATGCCGCGGTGGCTGTACCCGGCGCGACAATCATAAGAGCCGAAAGAAAACCGGCGAGAAATCTGGTCTTCTTTGAAAGTTTCATTTGCCGTTTCCTCCTAAAAAGTGAAAAGTGTAATGCAGATACAATGCTGAAAACACGCCGGAATGACGCATCCCGTCCGCGGTATTCCGACAGTCCCGCAGGCGCGTATATAATAAGGTAAGCATCGTAATGGTTCTGCGATAAATAAAGGCGGCAAACGCCGCAAGCAGCTTCTTACAACGGCAACCCCGGCCGTGAAAAATACCGACCGAAAGCGGGCGGGACAGCTCGCACGCCGACCGGTCGGGCCGATTCATTAGCACGGACATATAATACCACACAATAAAAAGCTTGTCAAGAAGCCGAAATTCGTAAAAATCGACAGAGCACGCCGCCGCGCGTTTTTTTCGAAGTCGGATATTTTCGGTAAAAACGAAATTTTCACACCGTGCCGTGTGTTTCCCATTTTTGCCGCTTTTGAATTTGTTTTGAAGTAAATAATATTTACTCAGTATTTGATTATTTTGCCGTTAATTCGGGTTATTTTCAATATTTGTTAATCAAATATCGTATATCGGCAAATTTCGCTTACTTTTTCGGTATGAACGGCGGGTGTGTATTGTGTGAAAAAGCAATGTGCATTTTGCACAATTTTTACAGCTGATTTTTTACGCGGTAGCATTTTGCACAAAATTTTTCGTTTTCATTTTCGCATAATTACAAATCCACATTATATTCGGATTGTGTCCGTTATTTGTTTTGCCTTTTGTTTAACTTTTTCGGTATGAAAGGCACCCGAAAAAATATTTGTGATTTTTTTTCGTCCGACTTGAAAATACCCGTACCGCTCGATATAATAGTAATCAGAACATCTGTTCGTTTTTTTCGGCCGTCTCCGCCCCGTTGACAGCCGAACTCCCTCAAAACGGCAGCTGTTCGAAAGCGGCATCGGCGCCCCGCAAAAGCGGTACCGCACGCTTTGCCGCTCTTTATCATAGCCGCAGACGGCGGCTCCGGCGCTCTCCGCAAAAGAAAAAATCCCGTTTTCAAGCCCCGAGGCGGGATATGTCTCTTTGCGGCGGCAAAGTCAGCGCGAACGCAAAACGACCTAAGCCGATTAACCGGCACAACCCATCACAAAAAAAACATGAAACATTACGAAATATTATGAAATTTTACGAAAGGAAGATTTGATTGAACTGGATAACCTATTTTGAAAAATACAATACCGACCGAATGCTGCTCGCCTCGGTCGAAAACGAAATAAACCGACTTGAACATTACGGAAAGGAAAGCGAACGGCTGAATCTGCTGCGGATAGCGGCGGACGAACTCCGCGCGTCGGTAAATTCGGTCGACTGCTTTCTCGACGACTACCTCAACGATTCGGACTGCCCGAAAGAAGCCGAAAAAAGGGCGCAGGAACAGCTCTACCTGAAACTGCGCTACCGCCAGAATCTCACAATGGAGGCGACCGCCGAAGCTATGGAGATAAGCCGTGACACCGCCTACCGCATAAGGCGCAGAATCATAGACAGAGGAGATGTTTTCGGCTCGATCGCGAAAGTAAAGAAAAACTGAGTCCGAGATAGACATAGACGCAAACCGACGAAAATCGTCCGAAAAAGGTCGGTTTTGCCGATTTTTTCGCAAAATCTCTTTACAAAAGCACAAAACTCTGCTATAATATATGCGTAAAAAATTTGATCTCTAATTACGGAGGCTTAATATGAACTATAACGAAACACTCGACCTGCTCAAAAAACACGGTCAGACACAGCTGCTTGCCTATTATGACGAACTTTCGGAAGAATCGCGCAAGTCGCTGCTCGGTCAGATTGAAAACATCGACTGGTCGCTGCTCAAACTGCTCGACCGCAAGGAAATGAAGGTTGAAAAAGGAGTTCTTTCTCCGCTCGGCGCGCTCGAGATTGACGAGATCAACGCCCGCCGCGACGAATTCGAGAAAGTCGGCATCGAAGCGCTGAAAGCCGAAAAGGTCGGCGCCGTTCTGCTTGCCGGCGGACAGGGTACAAGACTCGGATTTGACGGCCCGAAGGGCACATATCCCATCGGCGTTACACATGAGCTCTACATTTTCCAGTGCCTTATAAACAACCTCATGGATGTCGTAAAGCGTGTCGGCGCATGGGTTCCGCTCTACATTATGACAAGCGAAAAGAACAACGACGCGACAATCGCATTCTTCGAAGAGCATAAATATTTCGGCTACGACAAGGATCACGTTCACTTCTTCATTCAGGAGATGGCACCCTCTGTCGGATATGACGGAAAGATTCTGCTCGAAGCCAAAGACCGCATCTCGCTCTCGCCCAACGGCAACGGCGGCTGGTTCACATCGCTCGTAAAAGCGGGCTACCTCAATCACATGAAAGAAAACGGCGTTGAATGGCTGACCGTATTCGCGGTCGACAATGTCTGCCAGCGCATAAACGATCCCGCATTTGTCGGCGCGACCATCATGTCGGGCAGAGACTGCGGCGCGAAGGTTGTCGCAAAGGCAAATCCGACCGAGAAAATCGGCGTGCTCTGCCTCGAAGACGGCAAGCCCTCAATCGTCGAATATTACGAAATCACCGACGATATGAAGAATCTGCGTGACGAACGCGGCGAACTTCTCTACAAATTCGGCGTAATTCTCAACTATATGTTCAAGGTATCGAAGCTCGAAGACATTCTCCGCCAGAAGATGCCGGTACACGTTGTCGAGAAGAAGATTCCGCACATCGACGAAAACGGCAATCCCGTAAAGCCGACCGAGCCCAACGGATACAAGTTCGAGACACTCGTACTTGACATGATTCACATGATGGACTCCTGCCTCAGCTACGAAGTCGTACGCGAAAAGGAATTCGCACCCGTCAAGAACGCGACGGGCGTCGATTCGGTAGAGACCGCGCGCGAACTTCTCAAAAAGAACGGCGTAGAGCTTTAACTTTCGAGCTTTAACCGATAAAAAGACGCAGAACGCGGCTTTGCCGAAAATCGGGCAAAGCCGCGTTTTTGAAGCGTAAAACCGCTTATTTTGTGATATTATCCGCATATTTCGACTCTTTTGCCGAAATATACCTCTCATAATAGAAAAGATACTGCTGCGCTATTCCGGCGTAACTGCCGAAATCGGGCGTTTCTCCGCCGTAATATTTGCCGAGAATCCGCTTCACCCAGACATCTATCGGAAAGGCATCGTATTTCGCGAATCCGAAGAGCAGAATGCAGGCGGCGACTTTCGGGCCGACACCGACGATTTTCCGAAGTTCCCGCTCGGCATCGGCGGTACTCATTTTTCGGATAGCGTCAAAACAGGTCTCACCTCGAACGACCTTTTTCACCGCATCGCACAGATAGGGCGCGCGATAGCCGACACCGAGCGCGGCATAGCCGTTTTCGTCGACATCGGCAAGCTCTTCGGCTGTCGGAAAGGCGTATCTCGGCATATCCGAGCCGCCGAAACCGCCCGAAGCGTTCGGAATATCGATTCTTTTCCCGTATTTTTCGCAGAGCGCGCCGACAATTCGGCTTATTCTCGCGATATTGTTGTTCTGGCTGATGATAAACGAGATGAGCGTCTCGAAAGCGTCCTGATGCAGAATTTTTATGCCGTGCCCGACCTCTGCCGCCTCTTTCAGATGGCGGTCGTTTTCGGGAAAGCTCGCGCGCACGGCATCGTAATCGAGCGAAAATCCGAGATAATCGTACCAGACATCGTAAAATGTGCGGCTGTCGCAGCCGTAAATACAGATGCCGTCCTCGGCTTTCCCGATTTCGAGCAGTCTGCCCTTCGCGATACCGCGCCAAATCTCGTCCGAATCTTTCGCGAATCTGAAAGTCTGGCCGCAGTCAAAGACGAGATCGGGATCGAATCCGCCGCAGTCTTTGATTATGAGATTTTTTCCGCACTCGAAAAGGCGGATTTTGCCGCCGATTTGCCGGTTGTTCATTCGATCACCAGATTAACATTATATAATATGGTAAGAAAACGGTAAGAATTTGCCGAAAAGGAGCTTTTATGGCAGAAACGATTTATACGATCCCGATAAACGAAGTTTTCGAAGAAAATATGAAAGAGGGCGCCGATTCCTGCCCGTTCTGCACTCTCGCGGCAAAACTCGAATCGGACGAGCTTGAACTGATACTCGGCGCGTCGATGATGGAGCCCGACATAAGAATAAAGACCAATAAGCAGGGATTTTGCAGCCGCCATTTCACGAAGATGCTGAGAATATCGAAAAGACTGCCGCTCGCGCTGATGCTCGAAAGTCATCTCGGCGAACTCTCGGCGGCGGTCGGCAAAAAAGGGCTTATGAAGCCGTCGCCCGACAAAATCGCGAAAATGCTCGCCGAACTCGACGGCTCCTGCTATATCTGCTCGCGTGTCGAGGCGAATATGAAAAGACTTCTCTCAAATGCCGTCTATATGTGGCAGACCGACGATCTTTTCAGAAAAAAATTCGCCGCACAGCCCTATTTCTGTGTCGGACACGCCTCGGCACTGCTGAATACGGCATCCTCCGAACTGCCGAAAAGACTTTATTCGGATTTTTCCGAACAGCTTGTCTCACTCGTAAACGGTCATCTCGCATCGCTCTGCACCGATGTGTCGGCATTCGCGCGCTCATTCGACTACCGCTATGCCGATGAAAAGCTCGACGATAAGACGAAAATCAGCGTTGAACGCTCGATACGCTTCCTCGCGGGCGACGACACCGCAAAAATAAGCTGAAAAATATTTCCTCTTAGGCTCCCCTTGAAGTAAGGGGAGCTGTCGGCGCAGCCGACTGAGGGGATAAACCCGATTGGCGACGACACCGCAAAAGCAAACCGAAAAAAATATTTCCTCTCGGGCTCCCCTTGAAGTAAGGGGAGCTGTCGGCGCAGCCGACTGAGGGGATAAACCCGATTGGCGACGACACCGCAAAAGCAAACCGAAAAAAATATTTCCTCTCGGGCTCCCCTTGAAGTAAGGGGAGCTGTCGGCGCAGCCGACTGAGGGGATAAACCC
>CAZHPU010000055.1:7535-9241 GCA_964534435.1 uncultured Lachnospiraceae bacterium
AAAATATTTCCTCTCGGGCTCCCCTTGAAGTAAGGGGAGCTGTCGGCGCAGCCGAAACGAACTCCGGCAGAGTTCGAGAAAAATATCTAAGCCAAAATCGAAGATTTTGGGTTATTCTGCGCCGATTTCCGTAATTTTGAAATTTATCCCGCGCCGCGATCCTTCTTCTGTGAGGAGCGCGGCGATTTTTTCGCCGTTCATTTTGATAAGCGAAACCGCAAGCTCCTCTTTCTTGTCATCGGACAGCGTTTTCAGCATACCCGCAGCGACTCCCTGCGGAAGCGAGGACAGCATTTTGAGCTTCGCATCCCCGCTTTTTGCCGCTTTTTCGAGAAAAATCGGCAAAAATCTGTCGATAAGACCGTTATAATCGACATCGTCGAGTTTTACGCATAATTTTATCATATTATAACCATCCCGAAAACCGCGCTTTTCCCCTTAATCTATCGCCACCGACATGGGAGTGCGGTTTTCGTAATAATAATATCTGTCGAATCCGTGCGCCGCCGCGAGTTCCGCCGCCTCTTTCAGCCCCGCGCCGACTCTGCCCTCTCTGTGCGCGTCGCTTCCGAGAGTTATCATCGTGCCGCCGAGATCGGCATAACGGGCGAGAATATCGCCGTTCGGCATAAATTGTCCGTAATATTCGCCGATTCCCGAGCTGTTCAGCTCCAAGCTCTTCCCTCTGTTTATGACTTCGGTGAGAATCGCGTCGATGACGTCATAATAGGCGTCAAGCGAAACTCCTCTGTGATATTTTCCGTTTATGTATCTGCGCGGACAGTCGAGATGGGCGAGCACATCATAATCGGCATATTTTGCCATTTTGTAAAGCTCTTCGAAATATGCGCCGAGATAGCCCGCGAGCTTTTCGTCCGACATATTATCGGGCGAAAAATCGATTCCCGAATAGGCGATGTTCAAATCCTCGTAAACGAGCATATGAATCGAGCCGATGACAATGTCGTAATCGTAATTTTTCAGCATGAATTCGGTGATTTTCGAATCGTGGAAAGGCTCTCCGAGCTCCACTCCGCGGAAAACTTTCGGCCTGTCGCGGTAATATTCGGCAGATGCCGCCGCACTGCCGACCGACGCGGCAATGCATTTTGCGGTCATATCATCCTCAAATACCCACGGATCGGCGTGATCGGTGATTGCGATGCCCGAAATTCCGTTTTTTATTGCCGCTTCGCAGGCGTCGCGCATAGTCTGCCGACCGTCGTGCGAGAATACGGTGTGAATATGGCTGTCGTAATAATGCATGGCACTCTCCTTAAAAAAGTCCGAGCGGATTTCTCCGCCCGGACTGCTGTTATTTTATCAACCGAGTCGTGCTTCAAGCGCGTGAAGCTCGTCATAGAGTTCAGCGGGAACATGATCGCCGATCTGTGCGTAGAACTCTTTGATGTTTTCGATGTCGGCCTTCCAGCTTTCCTTGTCGACCAAGAGAAGATTTTTGAGTGTGTCCTCGCTGAGATCGAGTCCGTCGAGGCAGATGTCCTCGGGCTTCGGCAGATAGCCGATAGGCGACTCAACAGCGCCGACCGAGCCGTCGCAGCGAGCGAGAATCCAGAGCAGAACACGCATATTTTCGCCGTATCCCGGCCAGATGAAGTTGCCTGCGTCATCGGTTCTGAACCAGTTGACGTGGAAGATCTTGGGCGCGTGAGGAATCTTCTTGCCCATTTCGAGCCAGTGTGCGA
>CAZHPU010000056.1:0-9187 GCA_964534435.1 uncultured Lachnospiraceae bacterium
TCCGGTTGTGTCATCCGCGCTCGTGTACAAACGAATCTTATTAAGCGTGGAATTGGCGACGGCGCCGGAAATATTGCTGTTATAACTCATAGAGTCGAACGCCGTCGATTGCAGTACCAGATAGTAGGTACTGCTGATACCGCTGTACCCGCGAATCTGTACGCCGTTCATTGAAACCGTTTCTTTTGTTGTTTCGGCGTTTACAGAGAAAGCAAGCGGAACCGAGCAGAAAATCATCGCAGCGCAAAGGACAAGTGCTATGTACTTTTTCAAATTTTTCAAACTCATAATTTTTTCTCCTTTACATAAGTTGAAAGATGAAAAATAAATTAAAAACAAAATGTATTTATCGGCTTATTTTTACGAAAATACGAATTTATACATATTCAAGGTTATTATAGCGAAAAAAAAAAAAAACAAGTGTTTATATTCAAAAAACGCAAAAAATATTGTTAAGTTTCAATAAACACGAAAAAATCATAATTATACACAAAAAAAGTGAAGTCCCTTTGAAATCGGGACTTCACCGTGTTATTTATATTGATTTGCCTCTTATTCGGCAGTTGCGGGAGCTTCGGTCGTAGCGGGAGCATCGGTTGCAGGCGCTTCGGTAGTTGCGGGAGCTTCGGTCGTCGTCGGAGCAGCCGTTGTTGTAACCGCCGCGGTAGTTGTATCTCCGTTCAGGTACTTGTCTTCATCGCCGTAGTTGACTTTACCTCTGCCGGGCTGAATGATAAAAAGAGCAAGAACAACTGCGACAAACACAACAGCAAGAATGATTGTGAGTGTGTTGAGCTTTTTATCAACCGTTTTGCCTTTGTATTTTCCGAAAAATGTTTCGGCACCGCCGCCGGACACAACTCCGGACATACGTGAGTTTTTCGCGCTCTGCATAAGAACGGCGGCAATAAGAAGAACGGCGATAATGATAAGCAGTACGCCGACTATTGTTGCTATTACCTGTGCCATGATTATTCCTCCATAATGTTACAATCTTATTCGGGGATCCGCAGCTTTCGATGCGGTAAAAAATTTGCCACGGCGGCAAACGGCGGATAATATCCGCATGCCGTCGGGCGTCATCGGGAGCATATTCTCTCGTTAATAAACCGAATTTCATATATGTCAGGCATATTTTCGTATGCCGCAATTTCGGTTTGGGGGAGCGGCGTTGCCGCTGGTGGGCCATCAGGGACTCGAACCCCGGACCAACCGGTTATGAGCCGGTAGCTCTGACCAACTGAGCTAATGGCCCTCATTTCGGAATCTGCTCATAAAGCACGGTAAGTATAGCACAAATTATTCGGCTTGTCAATAGAAAAAAACGATTTTTTTCAATTTTTATCTTGACAAAAAAGTCAAATAACATTATCATTTATTTGATATGAAGTGACTGCGGGCGGGGATTAAAGTCCGCGGAAATCGCAGAATTTTATAATAAATTTATAATAAAAAGGAAGTTTTTCGGAGATGGCAGAACTTTACTCGGTTTCACTCGGTGATCTGGTCACCGAATTCAACCTTCAAACTCTTTATATGCCCGACCATGAAGTCCGCATCGACTGCATGGACGTCAACCGTCCCGGTCTTTGTCTTGCGGGATTTTTCGATCATTTCGAGCCGCGCCGCATTGAAATCATAGGAAACGTCGAAAGTCTGTATATCAGAAGTCTGCCGATTGAAAAGCAGAAAGAGAGCATAGAGCTTTTCCTCTCACATTCGCCCCGTGCGGTTATCGTGACGAGAAATCTGCCTGTGGACGACTGGTTTGTAAATCTCGCCGTCAAATATGACATTCCCCTGCTGCATTCATCTCTTTCGACATCCGAATTTATGGCGGCGCTCATCAGTTCTCTCTGCGTTTCTCTCGCGCCGAGAATCACCCGTCACGGCGTGCTTGTCGAGATATACGGCGAAGGTGTAATGCTGACCGGAGACAGCGGAATCGGAAAAAGCGAGACCGCAATCGAGCTTGTAAAGCGCGGACACCGTCTTATCGCCGACGACGCTGTCGAAATCAAGAAAGTATCGGCAAAAACGCTTGTCGGAAGCGCACCCGAACTTATCAGGCACTATATAGAGCTGCGCGGAATCGGAATCGTCGACGTCCGCCGTCTGTTCGGTATGGGTGCCGTAAAGATGACCGAAAAAATAGACCTTATCGTTGCGCTTGAACCGTGGGACAGCGAAAAGGACTACGACAGATTCGGGCTTGAAACCGAATACGAAGACGTCATGGGAATTATGGTTCCGAAGCTCACAATACCCGTAAAACCGGGAAGAAACCTCGCGATAATCCTCGAAATCGCGGCGATGAATCACCGTCAGAAAAAGATGGGCTACAACACCGCAGAAGAGTTCAACAAACGGCTTATAGCGCAGTACGAATCTCAGAATCCCGACGGCTCGGACAACTGACGGCGTTATTATGGAAACAAAAAGATTTACGAAAAATGATGACGGATTTGTCTGTCTGCACTGCGGCAGAGAGGTTCCGCCGCTTGTGAAAACATCTCGCAATCACTGTCCGTACTGTCTGTGGTCGCTGCACATCGACATTATGCCGGGAGACAGAGCGAACAGCTGTCACGGAGAACTCGAACCGATTGCCGTAATTCCGGACGCGAAAAAAGGTTTCATAATAATTCACAAATGCAGAAAATGCGGAGAAATCCGCCGCAACAAGGCGGCACTTGACGGCAATCTGCCCGATGACCGCAATCTGCTGATAAAGCTCACCGCAATGTCATATTGAGCGAGTAAATTCAAAACCGCATAAAATCAAGCCGTCGGTATGCCGAAAGCATGCCGACGGCGTTTTGCGTCTGTCTTCGGTGTAAAATTATAAAAAAACGAGGGTGATGCGGAAAATGACCGGAATTGTCTTTTCACCACGCGACGACATATTTGCGGACTTTAAGGCAGACTGCGGATGAGAGCAGAATTTTCAGCGCATCGGGAATCAGAAAAGGCAGAACGCAGGCGAGAAAAGCCGATTCGAGCGAAGATTCGGTAACAATAACATACCACAGGCAACCGACCGCATAGCAGACAATTACGCCTGCCGCCATAGATGCGACAAGTCCGAAAAAGCCGCGTCCGATACGTTTTGAGAGCAAACCGGTAAGAAATGCCGCAGGCAGAAATCCCACTATAAATCCGCCTGTTGCGCCCGCGATATGACCGATTCCTCCCGAAAAACCCGAAAATACGGGCAGACCTATTGCGCCGAGTGCGATATAGACGGCAACCGAAATCACAGAGCCGACGGGTCCGAGAAGAGCGGCGGTAATACAGACACCTGCCGTTTGAAGGGTAATCGGAACAAGTGTCGGCAGTTTGATTGTGACAAATCCGCAGACTGCTATGAATGCGGCGAACATAGCCGAGCTGACGATACGGATTATTTTTTTGTGATTTTTCGAATTCTTTATGCTTGCCATTTGATTTTCTCCGTATTAAGCAGAACTTTCTTTTTTTCGATACCTGCCGAAAAACCGCCGAGAGAGCCGTCCGAAGATATAACGCGGTGGCAGGGTATGAGAATAAGTATATTGTTTGCGCCTACCGCCCGACCGACCGCTCTGGCGGCTTTTTTATTTCCGAGCATTTCGGCAACTTCCGAATAGCTTGCCGTCTTTCCATAATGGATTTTCAAAAGTGTGTTCCAAACCGATTTTTCGAACGGCGTTCCGTCCGGACTTAGCGGTATATCAAAGTGTTCCCGTCTGCCGTCAAAATATTCGGTGAGTTCGGCTCTTAATTTTTCGAGCAGCGGACAGCTTTTTTCGACTTCTTTTTCGGCTTCGGATGACGGCAGAAGAGATTTCAGCGATCTGCCGTCCGAATATGCCGCAAGTCTGCCTATTGGGCTGTCAATGACGGTGAAAAATTCGCCTTTCATATCATTCATCGAGAAAATCTTCGATTTTGCGGAATTTTCCGTGAGCGTACGCCTCGACATCGGCATTTTCGGGATTCATAAGAAAATCGGTTACGAGAAAGCATTTTATCCCCGATTTTTCCGCTCCCGTATCCTCGGCGATATTATTTCCGAACATTATGCAGTTTTCGGGAGATTTGCCGATTTTTTCGAGAATCATATCGAAATATTCTTTTGTCGGCTTGCAGAAACGGCTGTTTTCGTAATCGGTTATATATGTAAAATCATCCGCAGAAAGACCCGCCCATGCAAGACGTGCTTCGAGTGCGACACGCGGAAACACTGGATTTGTGGCAAGTACGAGCGAATATCCTTTTTCACGCAGTTTCTTTACAAGAGATGCGGCATCAAACGAGCCGTTTTCAATCATATCGTATCTTACCGCCGATTTTGCGCCGTTAAATTCATCTTTGTAAAATTCGAAAAGCAGATTTATAAATTCTTCGCTGCGCTCTCCGAACTCCTCTTTTGCGATTTTATCGAACACTTCCCTGTTGCTTAATTTTCCGTCGTTTTTCGACATTGCGCGAAAGCCTTTCCAGATTGTATCGGTGACTCTCTTTGGTTCAAAGCCGTATTCGCCGAGCTTTTTGCACATAAGTCCGAGATAGGTTTTAACAAAATCATCCTGAGTCATCGGCACGAGCGTTCCGTCAAGATCGAAAAGCAGAGTATCGACATTTGTTCTGTTTTCGGAGGGAACTGCGAGCATTTCTCCGGGGGCTGCGGGTTTTCCGAATACCGGGACACCGTCATTCCAAAATATCTTCTGCGTACGCACCGAACGTCCGCCCCACGAACTGCCCTTTACTTTGTTGGCGTGGTACACGATATAGTCTTCACTGCCGTCGGGTGATTTCGTAAACGAGCAGTGACCCGGACCGTATGAACCTTCGTCGGCGGAAAGCACGGGATTTTCGTATTTTTTCCAGCATCGCGGATTGAGAGGATCTCCGCCTTTATATTCGAGCATTCCGAGGCAGTAATCGTCCGACCAGCTTCCCGACGCGCTGTAAACAATGAAGATTTTGCCGTCGTGATATAGTGCCGCAGGTCCCTCGTTTATCGACGGCAGTCCGCCGCCGCATGATTTCATCTCCCAATCGAATTCGGGGCATGATATGAGTGAGCGTTCTCCTTCGAGTGAGCCGGCGTCCTTCATTCGGGCGATATACAGATTCTGCTGAAGATTCAGATCTCCCGACCAGCCCGACCAGACAAAATAGTTGTCATTCCCGATTTTCACGACCGTTCCGTCAATCGCCCACTTATCATAAGGAGGCATAACCGAAATTTTGCCGATCATTTCGTATTTTCCGCAGGGATCGTCGGTAAGTGCGCCGAGCACGTACATTCTGTGATTGTCATTGCTGCCGTCGTCGGCGGCGACATATATGTACCATCTGCCGTCGATCAAATGAAGTTCGGGCGCCCAGTATTCACACGACCATGCCGTGCCGCACGGTGCCGTATAGACTGCACCTCCGTCTTTCGACGGTCTTATATTCTGAATTTTATCCGCGCGGGTAACATTCACCCCGTTTCCCGTGGAATAGCAGTAATAATAGTATCCTCCGTGTTTTGTGACAAACGGATCGTCTCCGTGTTCGAGAATCGGGTTTGTGAAAAATTCTCCCATAATTTATATTTTCCTCCGAACTTCGTTTTCAAACCGATTATATCACTCTTTCCCGATTTTTTCAAGCTTATACGGCTGTATCTCGGTGAACTTGTTTCAAAAATATTATACATTCGGAAACACAGACGAAACATTTTTTATTTAGAATCAGTAACAGATGACGGTATACTGCCGTCATATCCTCTGCCTTTGTTTTCGGGCAGACTTCGGAGGTATATTTTATGGGCAGATTCGGCAGATGGCTTTATGATTTTATGCGGGGGCGCAACGGCTTCGACTATTTCGGATACATACTCTCGTGGCTTTATCTGATTCTTCTCATTATCGAAATCATAGTCGGCATTTTTTCGAGAACGGCGGCATCGGTTATTTCGGTTATACTCTGGATTATGCTCATTTATATGCTTTTCAGAATTTTTTCGAAAAATATAACCGCACGTTCACGCGAAAACGAAAAATTCAGAGCATTTATGTCCAAAATCGGACTCGGATCCTTGGGATACGGCGGCTACGGATCCGGAAGCACGTACAACAGACCGTATGAGGACAAGGTCAACAACGCCGGATGGGAAAAGTCGGGGAGCGGCACCGCAGGGGCGAAAAAGAAGAAAAAGCAGAAACTTCCCCGCGACAAATATCATGTTTACAGAATATGCCCCGAATGCAAGGCAAACATCAGGCTTCCTAAAGAAAAAGGGCAGCACAGCGTACGCTGTCCGAAATGCGGCACGCTTTTCGACGTGAAAATATAAACCGTGTCCTTGAAATATGTTTTTCCTCACGAATTTTGCATTGACATTATATTTTTTCATTGCCGCATATTGACAAGCCGAAATCCTGATGATATAATGTACTAAAATTCAGATTTAGGGGAGATTATCTACTATGTATTGTAAGAATTGCGGACAACAGCTTGAAGAAAATGCCGCTTTCTGCGTTCACTGCGGCGTTGCAAAAGGTTCGGGAAACAAATTCTGCCCCAGCTGCGGTAAAGAAACCGCCGAAGGCGCAGTAGTCTGTGTAAACTGCGGAGTCGCTTTGAGCCCCGCTTATCAGTCGGCAGTCAATGCCTCCGAAGCGGAAAGAAAGAGCAAACTCGTTGTCGGACTTCTCGGAATTTTTCTCGGTGCGTTCGGCATTCACAACTTCTATCTCGGATACACGAAAAAAGCGGTTATTCAGCTTCTTGTATCACTTCTGACATGCGGAATAGGTGCGACTGTTATGGAGATCTGGGGCCTTATCGAAGGTATTTTCTACCTTATGGGCAAGGAAGGCTACACAACCGACGCAAACGGCGTTCCGCTGAAGGAATGACGGCATTATCCGATTGTTTGGTTATCTTCATAAAATATCCTGCCGAAAAAAGGCAGGATATTTTTTATTTTATATTTATGCATAAAAATACATAAAATTCGGCGGGGACACTTTACATTGCCGCAAATTTCGATTATAATAAAAATACAAATTACGGAAAGGTATGGTTATAAAAATGAAACATCAGACACCGATAAGCGCCGAAGATCTCGCCCGCTACACATCTTCATACGCGAATGATCCGTACAAGCGTTCAATGACTCACATTCTGTCGAAAACCGCGATGAACGATCTCGCATTCGATCCGATTGCGGCAAAAGATATGCAGTTCAAATTTTCAACCGACATTAAAACAATGGCGGCAACCAATCAGAAGCACAGCGGAAGATGCTGGCTTTTTGCGGCAACGAATGTTCTGCGTGAAATTTTCGCGAAAAAGAAAAATCTTGCCGATTTCGAGCTTTCTCAGTCATATCTCGCGTTCTGGGACAAGTTCGAGAGAATAAACTATTTTCTCGATTCGATAATCGACACCGCATCACTGCCCGACGGCGACCGCACGGTCGACTACATTCTTCAGGTAGGCGTACATGACGGCGGTCAGTGGGATATGTTTGTGAATATCGTCAGAAAATACGGAATAGTTCCCAAAGACGCGATGCCCGAAACATTCCAGACATCTTCCACGGGTAAGCTGAACGAATACATAAATCTCTCTCTCAAAAAGAAGGCATACGAACTCCGTCATGCGATAGCATCGGGTGCGGATGAAAAGACGATTGCGAAAATCAGAGAGGATGCGCTCGACAGAGCGTTCGGTTTCCTCTGCGAATGTTACACGCTGCCGCCCGAAAAATTCGATTTCGAATATGTGGACAAAGACGGCGGACATCACATCGAAAAGGGATACACCCCCATATCATTCCGTGACGAAATGATCGGAAATATGCTCGACGATTATGTTTCGATAATCAACGCCCCGACAAAGGACAAGCCGTTTGATAAGCTTTACACCGTCGCATATCTCGGAAACATTTCGGGAGCCGACAGCATAAGATATCTGAACCTTGAAATAGGCGAATTCAAGGGCATCGTAAGACGTCAGCTCGAAGACGGAGAGGTAGTATGGTTCGGATCCGACTGCGGCAAATGCGGAGACTCGGCGAAAAAGGCATGGGACGACAAATCCTACGATTATGAACTGCTGACCGGGCTTGACCTCGACATGGCAAAAGAGCAGATGCTCGATTATCATGTGTCGCAGATGAATCACGCGATGGTTCTCACCGGAGTAAATGTCGACGACGGCAAAACAAACAGATGGAAAATCGAAAACAGCTGGGGAACAGACGGTGCAAACGGCGGTTATCACATGGCATCCGACAGCTGGTTTGACAAATATGTTTTCCAGGCGGTTGTCAACAAAAAATATCTCGGTGAAAAGGCCGCGCTGCTTGACGGCGAACCGATTGTTCTTCTTCCGTGGGATCCTATGGGTTCGCTTGCCGACTGATATTACCGCTTTTATAAATAAAACAACACGAAAACAGCCCGCCCTGCATAAAGCAGGACGGGCTGTCGCATATTATTATCGGATACAGGAAATATATCCGTCATTTACAGCTCCTCAAGGATATCAGTCCTCGATGAATTTGCGGAGCTCGAAGAAACAGTCGGTTTCCGATTCAACATAAATTTCATTCCAAGCCATACGCGCGAGGTGTACGCCGAGAACGCTCTTTGCCGACAGCCTTTTGTTGCCGCTTACAAGCCATACCTTACCGTCGATACGCGAAGCAATCTTGACAAATTCAAGTACGTCGCTGCCCGTGACAAGATTTATCCTGTAAAGATATCTGCCATTACAAACCATATTGTACGATCTCCTTTACTTTTTATTTGCAAACCTTATCTCTTGTTTGCGCCTTCATTATAGCCGTCGGAAATCGGTTTGTCAAGTCTTTTTCGGCAGATTTTTCAAGTTCTGCCTTTTGCTTGACAATGCACAAAAAGCGGTTCTGCTTTTTGTGCATTGTGTACAATATTTTAGAGCTGTTTTTGTGCGATGCGACGAGGTAAATTAAGAACTGCACAATTTTATCGGGACTTTTTACTGCAATTTGCCGAAGCCCGAATCAGCCGATATCAATGGGTTTCCCGTCGAGTTCCGCAGATGTCAGGCTGTCCTTGTCATAGCAGAGTTTCAGCGAAAAGAAGGGATGATTGTCGGCGATAAGCTCGAGAAAAATTCTGTCGCCCTGCCACATATTAAGTTCGGACAGCCTTTT